>JAGSHA010000012.1 GCA_023954795.1 Oceanospirillaceae bacterium
AGCCGATAGAGATCAGCCGGGGAGGCAATTAGCTTCAACTCAACCAGCTGCTCAATAATTTTCTCACCCAGCCCGTCAATTTCTAACGCTTTACGCGATGCATAGTGGATGATTGCTTGCTGTACCTGAGCCTGACACGCCAGACGCCCCACGCAACGATAAGCGGCACCTTCGCTGGTCTGCTCACCGGATTTGGTCCGTTTCACAATCTGTACACGTTCAACTTCAGAACCACAGACAGGACAACTGGTTGGTATTTCAACCGCCACAGCGCTCTCAGGACGGCGCTCGGTAACAACTTTAACGACTTGTGGAATCACATCGCCCGCACGACGTATTACCACGCTGTCACCGGCACGCAGGTCCAGACGGGCGATTTCATCCATATTATGCAACGTGGCGTTCGACACGGTTACACCACCCACAAATACCGGTTCCAAGCGCGCAACCGGTGTAATCGCCCCGGTACGGCCTACCTGAAACTCTACATCCCGGACCCGTGTAATCTCCTCTTGCGCGGGAAATTTATGCGCAATCGCCCAGCGTGGGGCTCTGGAAATAAATCCCAGCTGGCGCTGCTGCTCCAAACTGTTGACCTTGAACACAACGCCATCAATTTCATAGGGCAGACTCGCACGCAGCTGCATGATGCGCTGGTAATACTCCAGGCACCCCTCAACACCTTCTACAACGTCCAACAGGGCATTGAGCTTGAAACCCCACTCTTTCAGCTGGCGTAACACATCGGCATGTTTACTTGGCATCTCACCGCCTTCAACAATACCGATACTATAACTGCACATCTCCAAAGGACGCTGGGCTGTAAGCCGGGGGTCAAGTTGACGCAAACTTCCTGCCGCAGCATTGCGGGGATTCACAAACGGCTTACTTCCATCTGCTCGTGCTCTTTCGTTGAGCGCGTCGAATCCGTTTCGTGGCATATAAATTTCACCACGTACTTCCAAGCGTTCGGGATATCCGATTCCCGTCAGCTTTAGCGGTATCGTCGGAATGGTACGGACATTCAACGTAATATCTTCACCGCTCACGCCATCGCCACGCGTTGCACCCCGCACCAACACGCCCTTTTCGTAGAGCAAACTGATCGCAATACCGTCAAGTTTCGGTTCACACGCGTATTGAATCGATTGCGTATCCTCAGCATCAAGCCGATCGATCACCCGACGGTTAAACGCCTGCATATCGTCGTCGTTAAACGCATTATCCAAGGACAACATCGGCATCTCATGCCGCACCTGAGTGAATGCATCTAACGGAGCGCCACCCACTCTTTGTGTTGGCGAATCAGACGTGACGAGGGAGGGATGCCCGGATTCTAATGATTTAAGCTGTTGATAAAGGCGATCATACTCGGCATCAGGTACTTCCGGATCATCCAGCACATAATAACGGTAATTGTGGTGATTGAGCTGCTCGCGCAGCGCCAGAATTTCCTGCTCAACAGACACAGTAGAACCCTATATTTATCAGAAAATAACGAATTGGAAGCGAAGAGGTGACGTGTGCTTAGTGCACACGTCTGGACAGATTACGCATACCGAAGTCACGGATACGCTGACGATAATGCTCTTTTGTCTGGGGTCGCAATACGGAGCGGTTCTCATCCAACAGCTCAGCACCCATATGTTTTGCAACGGTCTCTGCCGTCGCTAACATACATTCAAACGCATTCATCACATCACGTGGTTCTTCCATCGACATAAAGAATGTCAGGCCGCGCGTGGTCATTTGATCCATTTCATCCAAATCAAATGTACCCGGATTGATTGCGCTAGCCATACTAAATTGAACAGCACCGGCATCAATACCGTCCTCGAATCGGTGGAAAATTTTCATCTCCCCGAACCGCATTCCACACGCGTTGACCAGAGGCAACAGCGTCGCACCGGGAATAGGTAACGACTCGCCCGCTAGTACCGTGATCGCAAGAACGCTTTCCGGGTCAGGCGTTTTCTCCAAGGCAGGACGCTCAGCAAACAGGTCTTCGGTTTCAGGTACCGGTTCAGGTTTAATTTCAGCCTGTAGTTCCGCCTTTTTAGGCTTGGCCGCTGCCGGTGCTACAACGCTGTTTACCGGTTTACTTTTTAGATCAGACTCAGGCGCTATCGCTTCATCTGCAAACAATGAAGGCAGCACCTCCTGATCATCGTACTTTTCATCATCCAGCAAAAGCGTAATCGGCTTATCCAAATCCAGATCATCATCTCTGGATACTTCAGAAAAACAAGGTTCTTCCTGACGGGATTCTGAAGCGGGGGCATTCTCAAATTCAGCCGCCCCTTTAATCCCTGCGATAGGCGCTGAGAAGGCCTCAAACTCAGGTTCGCTGATCCTATTTTCAGCGGCGTATACTGATCGCGTCTGCTCCAGCTCCTGAGAAGCACGCAATTGCGGCTCAGGCTCAGGCCGTATTTCAGCTACCACTTCAGGTACTGTGTCAGAAACACGCTTACTCGGTTCGGAGACAGACTCGTCGTCAAATCCATCAAGCGTAGGAAATAACGGTTCTGCAGGTTGAACGGAAGGTTCAGATGGAGTGGATGCAACAACCGGAGCTTCTACAACGCTAGCAGGGGATACCTCATCCGACAGGACTACTGGCTTACTATGTACCGCACGTTCTTTCTCTTCAGACACGGCTGACTGACCATCATCAGTTGCATCTGAGTCAAGCGTAACGACGCGGGCAGGCCCCAGCAATTCGTCGCAATCGCTATTGTCGTAGAAGCTATTGTCCTGAGAATCCACATGCAGCGGACGATTATCTGACAACGGCGCACTTATCAGATCCTCTTCAGTTGAATCTACATCCGCCGGATGGGCATGGCTACCTGAATCCAGTTGAAGTTCATCCCCAAACCCAGGTTCAATGCGTTCCTGAACACCGGGTTTGTGATGGTCAAATAAAATATCTGAAGCCTCAGAAGAAGCCGGTTCACGCTGTATCGGATCAATACCATCTTGTCTCTGATCGGATTCCATATCAGAAAAAAGTGGATCTTCACCTACAAGTCGAGCGCCGCCATTAGGTAACTCGGGATTACTCGAACGCACAGGCTCTTCCGGCAACTCAGCGGCGGCCGGATCGATATCCATACGCAGACGGTTTCGGTTTCCATTCATCCGACGCCAACCATCCAGGATGATAAGGCCAATCAGGATAACGCCCCCGATTACCAGCCATTCACGTAAACCGATTTCCATAAGTTAACCGCGCCCTCGCCTTCTTTTCGTAGTGTGGTATTCAGACTATAAAATTAGTCGACAACTCGATCAATAACCAGCGATAACGTTGCTTCATTACCGCGCACCGAAACAGGGCTCAGCGTACCGTAGAGATCACCTGTTGATGCCTGAGGCTGACCACTCATTGATACACGTGCCGTGACTTCCACTTCACTCTGCTGAGACAACCGAGCCTGCGGAGACATTGCCATACTATCATCCAATACGACTTCCATTGGAAGTTGTGATACCTGCAAACGCAACGCGGCAAGCGGCATCCGACCACCAACAGGGCGGGCAAAGATAAAGACGGTCTGTTCCGGACTCAAACCTGATTTTAACTGGTCATTGATACTCAGCTGCACACGAATCGCTGCCGTGTCACCCGTTTCAGTTTCAGCAGTTATTGGTTCCACTACCTCTACACCCAGAGCTTTCAAACGGTCGCGGGCAGTAGCAATACCAGACTTCAGCGACATTGCCGCCTCACCTTCAGCATTCACCAGACCCTTAGTCCAGTAATCGATAGCCGCCTGATAATTCTGCTGTTCAAACGCATCAATACCCAACAAGCCCAACACCGTGATTTCGAACGGCTCAACCGCCAACGTACGATCAATCTGATTACGCACGTCATCGGTCATTTTACTACCGTTGGCAAAAAACAGTGCCTGAGCATACTGCCCCATTACACCTGCATATTGAGGTGAATCTTCGGGCAATAATGCTAATGTTTTTCGCAATGCTGCCAAACCTTCATCGAAACGCTGCATACCAATATACGTTGTACCCAACATATACCAGCCTTCAGCGTTCTCCGGGCGTTGCTTTAACTCTTCTTCCAGCATTGCCACAGCTTCATCGATGCTAGGCTGCTGTTGAGGGTTAACGGATGTATCCGTATTTTGTGCTAGCTGAAGATCCACTGAGCGTCCCAGCTTACCGTACAACCCAAAGGATACTGACGCCAGAATCAACGCGAGCAAAGCCACAGTCACAACGGATCCACGGCCTATTTTTAGCTGGGATTCCTGTTGCTCTGTTTCTACTGCATCATTAAGCAGGTTTTTTTCTAACTCCATCTTGAGCAGCTCAAACTCAGCCTGCTCTAAACTACCGCTTTCACACTCAGCTTCCAGCTCAGCGACACGCTCGCGAAAAATATCAATATTCTGGAGTTTTCGATCTGCAGAAAGCTCTGCTTGATGCAGTTTCTGCGCACGAAACATTGGCCAAAACACAAAACCAATCGCGATCAGTGTCAGCAAAGCAATACCGATCCATAAAGCTGTCATTTGTCGGTATCCTGATCAAGAAGGGAATTTAGCTGTTTACGCTGCGCATCATCCAAATTGGATTCAGGTGATTCTTTTACAGCAGTGTTCTTTCGGCGGGTAATCGCAAACACAACAATCACCCCCACTAAGAGAAGCGCGAAAGGGCCGTACCAAAGTACGTAAGTAGATGCATCTTTACGAGGCTTATACAACACAAATTCGCCGTATCGCGCAACCATAAAGTCTGCAATTTCGGAGTCACTCTCACCTTCACTCAACATGCGATAGACTTCATGACGCAGATCTTTTGCAATTGGAGAGTTGGAATCAGACAGGTTTTGGTTCTGGCACTTCGGACAACGAAGCTCCTCCGTTAACTGCTGGAAGCGCTTTCGCGTGTCTTCGTCCTTAAAGTCGTAGGTATCGATAGCCGCAAATGCCTGTACAGAGACCAGCATCAGCAATGATATTAACCAACGTTTCATTACTGAACCCCCGTACCATTTTCCAACGTCTGAATGATCGGTTTCAATTGAGCCCAAACCTTTTCATCCACAACGCCTACGTGCTTGTATCGAATCACACCCTCTGCATCAATGATGTAAGTCTCCGGTGCGCCATAGACACCCAGATCCAGACCAAATGAACCTTTCTTATCAAAAATGTTTTCGCTATATGGATCCAAATAACGACGCAGCCACTCTTTTGCTTTACCACGGTCATCCTTGTAATTCACACCATAGATGACGTAGCCCTCGTCCTTAATCCGATTCAGCTGAGCGTGCTCCTGCTTACAGGATGGACACCAGGTAGCCCACACATTCAGCAACGCGGGCTTACCTTTCAAATCCTCTTCGGTGAGCACTCTATCCTCATCATACAAAGAACTCATTTGAAACTCAGGTAACGGCTTATCGATCAGCGCCGACGGTAAATTTGTCGGATCCAGCTGCAATCCCTGATATAGAAAGATCCCCATAACAAAAAAGATCACTAAAGGGATGAATAGAAAAAAACGGCGCATCAAATCAGCTCCTCACGCAAACTCTGCTTCACTGGATACAGCTTTAGGCTGCTGGCGTTTTACCTTTTGACGGTAACGGCGGTCACTGGCTGCAAGAATGCCACCAAAGGTCATCAACAAACCACCCAACCAAATCCAGCGAACAAACGGCTTATATTGCATCCGGACCGCCCAGGCACCATTCTCCAAGGGTTCACCCAACGCCACATAGAGATCACGGAACAGACCCGGATCAATCGCAGCTTCAGTCATCACATTACCCCTCGCGTGATAAAGACGCTTTTCGGGATACAGAGTTGTGTACACCTCACCGTCTTGCAAAACGATAATACGCCCCATATCAGAACGATAGTTCGGCCCTTGAACCTGTCGTGCACCATCAAAAACAAACTCATAATGCTTGAAGGCCTGGCGGTCACCCGGTGTCATACGCATGTCACGATCTTCGCTGTAGATGGACACCATTAAGATACCCACGATTGAGACCGCCACACCCACGTGAGCCAGGATCATGCCGTAATAACTCAGAGAGAACTTCGTCAGCGCTTTGAGTGGCTGTTTCTTGGAAGCAACGCGGTTATGCACATCTCTAAAACCAGAGAACAAAACCCAAAAACTCAGGATCAACCCTAGCAATGCGGACCATTCAAAATCGATACCGCCGAACAGGCTCACCAAAGTACCCACAACAATCGCCAGAACCGCAGGCATCCAAAGCTGTTTCGCCAGGAACTCAACCTTGGTGGCTTTCCAGCGCGAAATTGCACCAACGCCCATCAATACCACCAGCGCGGACATCAATGGTATAAACATCGCGTTGAAATACGGCGCGCCCACTGACATTTTACCTTGCTGCAATGCATCCATAAGTAACGGATACAACGTTCCGAGCAATACCATCAGCGCAACCACCACCAAGAGGATATTGTTCATGAGCAAGAAACTTTCACGGGATACCAGTTCAAAACTGGACTCTGCTTTAACATGTGCGGCTTTAATCGCGTAAAGCAACAATGAGCCACCGATGGTAATTGCCAGTAATGCCAGAATGAAATAGCCACGATCAGGATCAGATGCAAAGGCATGCACGGATGTCAGAACACCGGAACGCACCAAAAACGTACCCAATAAACTCAGGGAGAAAGCAAAGATCGCCAGCAGTACCGTCCAGCTTTTGAAGACACCGCGCTTCTCAGTGACGGCCAAACTATGAATCAGAGCCGTCCCTACCAACCATGGCATAAAGGATGCGTTCTCAACCGGATCCCAGAACCACCAGCCACCCCAGCCAAGTTCGTAATACGCCCACCAGCTACCCAACGCGATACCCAAGGTCAGAAATGCCCAAGCCACATTTGTCCATGGACGAGACCAACGCGCCCAGGCAGCATCCAACTGGCCACTCAATAACGCGGCAATCGCAAACGCAAATGCGACAGAGAAACCCACATACCCCATGTACAACATAGGCGGATGTATAATCAGGCCAATATCCTGCAACAGAGGGTTCAGGTCGCCCCCTTCCTGAGGAAACAGCGGCAGGTGACGCTCAAACGGACTGGAAGTCAGAAGGGTAAAAAGGATAAAACCGACAGCGATGATCCCCATCACCGACAGTACACGAGCCACAATATCCTGAGGCAAGTTATCACTTTTCACTGCAACGGCATAAATCCAGCCCCCCAGAATCACGACCCACAGCAGCAATGACCCTTCATGGCCTCCCCAAATAGCACTAATCTTGTAATAGGAAGGCAACGCTGTGTTGGAGTTTGACGCAACATAAACAACCGAGAAATCATCGGTAATAAATGCGTAACCCAGACAACAAATGCTGATGACTAGAAATAGAAATAAGCCTTTCGACAGTGGACGAGCATACCCCATCCACAACTGATTTCCGGTTGAGGCTCCAACCAACGGCACCACTGCCAGCAGTGCCGCCATACCAAGCGCCAAAATCAGCGCGTATTGACCAAGCTCAGGAATCATTTATTAAAGACCTCGGCCTCTGGTTTAGGCATTTTTCCAGCTTTTTCCAATGCATCCGCTACTTCGGGAGGCATGTAGTTTTCATCATGCTTAGCAAGCACTTCACTCGCCTGAAACACCCCGGATTCATCCATCGCTCCCTGAGCAACGATGCCCTGCCCCTCACGAAACAGATCAGGCAGTATCCCGGTAAATTCTACAGTGACGTTTTCGGCGTAATCAGTCATACCAAACGTTACTTTTAGGCTGTTTGGATCACGCTGAACGCTATTTTCAACCACCATACCACCGGCACGGATACGCGTATTAGCGGGCGCTTCACCGTTGACAATCTGGGTTGGAGAGTAAAAAAGATTAATGTTCTGACTCAAAGCGAACATGGTTAAACCAACGGCGATGCCTACACCGAAGACGATGAACAGCACAATGATAAGACGCTGCTTACGTTTTGGATTCATGAGGCATTTTTCTCCCTACGCAGACGACGGACAAGCTCGGAGACTAGCTGCTTTTTACGCAGTACCGGGCTTACTAAATTGATAACAATGACAAACAATGCGATGGCATAACTCAGCCACACATACAGGCCATGTCCACCCATAGCCAAAAAATCGGAAAAACTGTCGAAACTCACATTCACCTCACTGCTTTTCGATCAGTTCACGGACCCATCTTGCACGGCGCTCACGATGCAAAATTTCATTACGGGTACGTAACATCAGGGAAACGGCAAAGAAACAATAGAAACCTATTACCATCACCAATAACGGCACCCACATATCTGCAGGCATGGCCGGACGTTCTGTCAGGGTAAACGTGGCGGGCTGGTGTAGTGTATTCCACCACTCTACCGAGTACTTAATAATTGGAATGTTGACTAACCCCACCAGTGCTAACACCGCTGTCGCCTGCGCCGCCGTGGCTTCGCTTTCGATAGCAGAGTTGAGGGCGATCACGCCAAGATACAGAAACAGAAGTATCAACATAGAGGTCAGGCGTGCATCCCACACCCACCAGGAACCCCAGGTCGGCTTGCCCCAGATTGCACCTGTTACCAGTGCTAACAACGCCATGGTTGCACCTATAGGCGCACTCGATTTAGCGACCATATCGGCCACTTTCATCTTCCAGATAAGCCCGATTGCTCCGGCAATAGCCATCAGCATGTAACACGACTGTGCAAGTATGGCGGAAGGGACGTGGATATAGATGATGCGGAAACTGTTACCTTGTTGGTAATCTGACGGGGCGAAAGCCAGTGCCCACACAATTCCTGATACCAGCAGCGCTGCTGCAGCTACTGCAAACCAAGGCAACAACTTGCCCATGATTTCATAACTCCAGCGCGGTGATGCCAACTGATAAAACCATCGCGGCATCCATTTTTTCTTCTCAGCCATACTTAACCTTATCCGCTCACGGAAATTCTTAAAGCTGCACCAATTGCCAGCGGTGCCATTACGATCCCCAGTGCCAGCATCGCTCCCAGCAATGCAAGATAGCCACCCAACGGTAGTCCCGTCACGGCCGCCTGTACTGCACTGGTGCCAAAGATCAGAACAGGGATATACAACGGCAGTACCAATAACGAGATCAGTACACCGCCCTTGCGCAATCCAACGGTCAGCGCCGCGCCAATCGCCCCTACCAAACTGAGTGTGGGGGTGCCCAGCAATAAGCTGATCATCAGCCCACCCATACCTCCCTCAGGTAGAAACAACATAATTCCGAGTACCGGGGCCAGCAGTGCCAACGGCAATCCTGTCAGCATCCAGTGAGCAATCACTTTTCCCAACACCACAATAAACAGTGGCTGTGGGCTCAGTAATGTCTGCTCCAGCGTACCGTCCTCAAAATCCGAACGAAACACACTGTCCATCGATAGCAACGTCGACAGCAATGCAGCGACCCAGACAACGCCCGGTGCCAGCTGCGCCAGAAAGTCCGGCTCCGGGCTCACACCGAGTGGAAATAATGTTGCAACCATCAGGAAAAAGATCAGGGGATTGACCAGATCACTTCGACGCCGATAAGACAGCAACAGATCGCGCTTCAGCACAGCCATGAAGAGACCACGCAGGGTCTGCTCACGGGACTGCACCGGCTCATTAGTCAGCATTTCGCTCATGAAGTTCCGGCCAGTTCATCGAGATTTATACGTCGTACCCGATCACCCATCTTCAGTTCATGATGGGTTGTCAGAATAACGCTGCCACCACGCTCAGCATGGCGCGCGATCAGGGTTTCTTTTGCAGCCACGCCACGTTTATCGATGGCCGTAAAGGGTTCGTCCAGAATCCACAATGGCGCGTTACTCAGGTAAAGGCGCGCAAGACTGACACGTCTGTTCTGTCCGGCTGACAACATATGACAAGGCACATCTTCGTAACCTTGGAGCCCAACCTGCTCGAGCGCGTCGAAGATTTGCTCATGCGCGATAGCCGGGTGCATCGCCGCGTACCAGTTCAAATTTTCTTCCGGTGTGAGAATGGCTTTCACACCAGGTTGATGGCCGAAATAGAGCAGCGAACGACGAAAGTCGTCTGCGACATCACCTACGGGGTCTCCCTTCCAATAGATATCGCCTTCGAAATTGCGGGACAAGCCTCCCAGGATACGTAACAACGTGGTTTTACCACTGCCGTTCTGTCCTTCGATTTGAACAACTTCACCTTGTTTTATAACAAAGTTAAGATCTTCAAAGAGGATACGGTCATCACGTTCACAAAAAAGCTGTTTTACATTTAACAGCGGCTCGGACAAAACACCCACCCCAAGCCGAAAACCCGACTTAACTCTATACTTTTAAGCGGTACGGCCGACAATTTAATTTAGCGGCTTATTATATACGAATTCACGACCAGTGCAGCAGCCGTCACTACGGAGAAAAGTATTGTTTCCGCAAAATTCTGCCCTTTCCTTGCCTCTGCGCGATACCCCGCCGGAGACACAAAAGGCTTTGAATCAGGTTCTAACCAGCGACGCCCCCCAAAATGCCCGGGTGGCAAGAGTTTCAGCTGACGCCAATAACACAGGGGCGTCACGAATTGTGCTGGAAATTAACGGTAAAACGATACAACTAATTACAAAACAACCTCTACAGGCTGGCGCTCAGTTGCAAGTCAGCCTAACCCCTGATGGCAAACTTCTATTACAGCAAACTGCCATCTCCAGTGCACCCGCCACAAGTACTACGCCCTCTAATACCAAGGCAGTACCTGCTAACAGTGCGGCACCCTCATCACCGACACCGCCGCCAGCGATCAGTCTCAAAGCGGGAATTTCTGACATTCCGATCAGCAAAGGCACGACTATTGAAGGCACTGTCATTCGCAGCACTCCGGCAGGTGCTCCAATATCATCTGCGCCATCATCGGGTACAGCTTCTGGAAGCAGCACCTATAACAGACCGATTCCCACAGGTAATCTTCAATCAGCACCAGCACCAGCACCAGCACAACAGCTCACGACAGCTATACAGAACACACCACCGGCCACGGCACCTGGTTCGAATACTCAGGCAACTGCGCCAGCTCCGGTTCAAGGACCGCCTATACCTGCTTCGGGTAGCGAGCCTGCTGCTCAACAACGCTCCGAAACATTGTCGATGAACAGAGCCGTACCAACCGCACACGCTCAATCGGGCAATGCCGTTGCATCAGCATCTCCCGCGACGACACAGTCGCCATCCAGCAGCACACCTGCATCACCACAGGCGGGACATGCTTCGTCCACTTCTGGAGGTCCGGTTTCAACAGTAAACTCTCAACCCTCCCCCCAAGTACCTGTACAGAGGCATGCCGGAGCATCGCTCAATCCGAGCACAACCGGCACATCATCCAACGCACAAACAAACCTGTCTCCGGCTATTACGTCCCCCGCTGTATCTTCATCAGGCACCGCAACGACTACCTCGAACACTACATTTAACCTTGATATTCGACTGAACTCCGGGCAGACCACCACACTTCAGTCGAACATCGCACTTAGCCCAAATACTGTGTTGAGCATCCAACGTACCTCCGGTGGAGATATTCTCGCGACCCCCCTACCAACCACCAGCCAGGCTACGGAACTCCAGCGCGAACAGGCCACGATACAAGATGCTCTGCGCACCGCTCTGCCTAACCAACAGCCTTTAGCTAATTCATTGAATCAACTGCAAGGATCCGCAAACCAACTTCCACAGACGGAGATATCCGGGCTTGTACGATCCATGCTGCAACTGTTTGGCCTTCGTCCTGGCACACCTGAGGCCCCACAAACGCTGCGGCAAAATGTACAGGCGGGCGGAACACAAACCGAAGCCCAGCTCGCAGCGGGAAAACCGCCGGGCAAGACCGATATGAAAGGCTTATTACGTCAGTTACAACAACACAGTGCAGACCTGCCCGTTGAGCAGCGCCAGCGAATGGAACAGTTAATTCAGACGATGCAGTCCCGTATAACCCATAACCAGCTCTCATCTCTACAGCAATGGAAGGAAGCACCTGATGGCAGTTTTGAACGGGTTATACAACTGGACATCCCTGTCCTGAACAACAATCAAATGGATAATTTGGAACTACGCATCAGCCAGGAACGCAGCGCGCAAGGCGCACATGAACTGACCACACTATGGCGTGCACGCCTGCACTTTGACCTTGAGGAACTTGGCGCTATAGATGCCGAAATCAAGCTCACCAGCGACGAGCAGGTTCAGATTCAATTTTGGTGCAATGAACGTCATGCGCAGCGTCACATTCAGAAACAGCTGCAGGACTTCGGCGAGTTATTGCAGAACAAAGGGTTTGAAACCCCTGAACTCCAGTGTTACCACGGTCATTCACCGGATCGCCAAGGTGACGTTATCCAGAAAAACCTCGTAGACATCCACACATGAAGCGCCCACAAAAACCTCAACAAGCGGTCGCGCTGAACTATAAACTCGGCGAACAAAGCGCTCCGACCGTTGCGGCCAAAGGCCAGGGTGTTATCGCAGACCAGATCATTGCATTGGCTGAGGAAAGTGGCGTTCACATCCATGAAAGCCCAGAGTTGGTAGAACTTCTGGTACGACTGCATGTGGGGGATGAAATCCCGGAGGCCCTCTATCGCGCAATCGCAGAGGTCATCGCTTTTGCTTACAGTCTAAAACACGATACGTAGACAGTATTTGGGTTTGAAAAATGAGAAAGGGAGAGAGGCCTGAAAGCTGAACTGACTATTTTTGATGACCAAGACTATCAGTTGCTTTTAATTCCTGATGCAACAACGCCATCAATTCGGCTTCGGGACGACCGATACCGCAACTTTCGACTAAATCATCAACATTGGCCCCCATCTCCATTAAACGTGCGGCCTGATTAAAAGCCATCGCACCTGGATCACGGTTTTCCAATTCCAACTGTTTTTCGGCGGTATTGTTTAGCTTCTGTTCGATCTCGACAACCCGGCGTCCCATCCCAATAGATGAGTTAGTGATCGCCTGAATTTCATTGCGAAGCAATCCCACCAAGGCCTGCTGGCGGCGTTCATACTGGCGCATCCGCTTGAACAGCACGACACAGCTCACTAAAGCCAGCAAGCTCAACAGTGCAAAGATCGATGTCCAGATGGAAAATTCCACAGAGCGCTCCGATACGACAAGATAAGATTAAGGATACTAAAGCATGCCCGCTTTATACAGTCTGACGGCCGTCACAGATTCTCATCCAGCAACGCCTGCAACTTATCCACATCCATAATCGCACATCGTTCGTTCATATTTGTCCCCAACATCCATGGACGGGTATTGCTATCACCAGCCCAAACAATATCGCTATGTGACATGCGGATCGATTTAACCAACGTATCGCAGGCCAACGCCCATCGACGTCCTTTAAGAATTAAAACCTCTTCATATTTGGCACGCGCGGGATCAAAGCGCCCGGGAAGTAACCAACTGCCGGTATCAACCACACGGGTTTCTTTGTCCATAGCAGTAAAAGCCCCTAGCACCCACTCATGATCCAGATCTAAATGCAGGGTCAGCCTTTCCATCGATACAGCGCCATCCACATCATCAACCGGAATAGCCAGGTTCAGCCCCTGAAGCTGGAACAAAATACAATTGAGCACATCTTCCGGGATATCTAATGCCGGTTTTGGCGCAGCATCATCAACATGGGTTTCCACAGCCTGAACTGGCGGGCTGTCGAGCTCGGGTTGAGAATGATCCTCAAGCGAATCCTCGCCAATCAATTCAGCAGGGGTATCCAGCGATACCGCTTCATCTGGCTCAAATGCCAGCCCGGCATCCTCCTCCACCGGTAACAGGTCGGGCTCGCTCTCCGCGGATGTGTCTGCAGCAACCTCAACCTCCGGTTCATCATGCGCAACCGGGGCAGCATCAAGTAACTCGCTTTCTACCGTGAGTAGCGAAGGTTCACTCTCTTTCTGCTCATCACGCTCAAGCGCTTCGATCGCCTGCAATTCGGCTTCAGTATCACGCGCAAGCGTATCAGGATCTTCCAACAGCGATTCCAGGTAATCGAATACAACCTGCTGATTTCCTGTTTGCGGTGCGTAATAATCTGCGTCTTCTGGTAACTTCGTCATACCGAAGCCTCTTGTTTTTGCGCTTCAACCAACGCCCGCAATATTCGGGCATACGCGTGAACACCGCGGCTACTGGAATCAACAGCGGAAGGAACTAACCCTTTGATACTGGCATTTCGCAACTCAGTATCAACTGGCACAATTGCGCTGGAAATACGATCAGAGTATCGATTATGCAGTTCGCGCAAGCTCGTCACCGATGCATGTGCACGGCGGTCATAGAAGGTTGGGATGATGGTATATTTTAGTTTGTTCTTACGTGCCTGATTAATCATGCTGATAGTACGTACCATGCGCTCCAGACCTTTTAGTGCCAGAAACTCTGTTTGAACCGGTACCAGCAGATGCTGACATGCAGCCAACGCATTGACCATCAATACACCAAGGATCGGCGGCGTATCGATAATAACGTAATCGTATTCTTCTTTTACCTGAACAAGCGCACGGGCAATCTGCAACCCCATCCCTTCCTGGCCAACAGCACGGCGCTCAAGTGTCGCCAGCGCCGTTGACGCCGGCATCAGTTCAAGGCGCTCATGAGAAGTTTCAAGCAGCATCCTGTGTACCGTTGCCGCGTTGATCGGGTTACTGCCTTCAAATAGGTCAAACACGCTAAATTCAAGCTCGTCCGGATCGTATCCGAAATAACTTGTCAAAGAACCGTGGGGATCAAGATCGATCAACAGCACTCGGTAACCGACCTCGGCCAGCAATCCAGCCAGACTGACTACCGTGGTTGTTTTACCCACGCCACCTTTTTGGTTTGCGACGGTCCATACCTGCATAATCTTTACTCGTTTTCCTGCTGATCGGATGCATTCACCGGCGCAACCTGCCGAAACAACTTACCACCAGAGGCCGTTTCTACCTGTTCGATGACAGGAGTATCAGTCGATTCTGTTTGATCCGTTGCTATCACGGTGGATACTGCATCTTTACTGACTTGCTGACTGCCGAATGCGGACAACGTACGTCTGACTTTCTCATCTCGGGATACTACGATGACAACACGCCGGTTCAGCTGGCGTCCTTCGTCTGTCCGATTGCTATAAGCGGGCTGAAACTCACCATAACCAACCGCTGCCATCCGCGCAGGATCAACGCCATGATGGTTCAGCAAACGAACCACCGCCGCAGCCCGCGCGGCGGAGAGCTCCCAATTGGATGGAAATTGATCTGTTTCAATCACTTGATCGTCGGTAAACCCTTCCACGTGAATCGGATTATCGTAAGGCCGCAGTATCACCGCCAAACGTTGCAGCAATTCATCGGCCTCACGCGTTGGCTTTGCCTGCCCTGAACGGAATAACATGCCTGAACGTAACTCGATAGATAACCAAAGTTCATCACCCACTAATTTCAGGTCACGCTCAGCAACATTGGGGCGAATACGGGTTTCCAGTCGCTCCATGATGGTCTTAAGCTGATCAGTTTCATCAGCATCAGGCTCTTCAAGTTCGGGCGTCGGCTCCACCTGCTCCACTGGCATTGCGGGTTCTTCACCCAACCCAATGATCGCGCCTTGCCCGGTACCAAGAATTGATGCATCCAGCCCCGCTCCTTCAAACGCTCCACTCAGCGCGTTAGAAAGCTCTTTGTACTTCTCTTCATTCACACTGGATAGCGAATACATCACCACAAAGAAAGCAAATAGCAGGGTGATAAAGTCCGCGTAAGAGAGTATCCAACGATCGGTATTCACATAGTCATCAGGTGGAATACGTCTGGGCATGGCTCAGCTCATGTAACCTTGCAAACGCTGCTGAATCACTCTCGGGTTTTGGCCTTGTGCAATAGCAGCCATACCCTCTAACATCATTTCCTGATAGTTATACCGCGTCATAATCAGGCCCTTAATTTTGTTAGCAATCGGGATCAGCAACAAGTTGGCTATCCCCACACCATACACCGTCGCAACAAAGGCCAAGGCAATACCCGCACCGAGATCTTCAGGGCTTTTCAGGTTCCCCATTACATGAATCAAACCTAACACAGCACCAATAATACCGAGTGTGGGAGCATACCCCCCCATACTCTCTATCACTTTTGCGCCTCGAAGATCATTCTGCTCAACCGTTACTAACTCGGTCCCCAAACTGTTGCGGATCGCTTCTGAACTTTTGCCATCGACCAACATCTGCAACCCGTTCAGTACAAAGCTATCGGAATGCTTATCGATCTCTTTCTCCAGCGCCAAAATTCCGTCACGACGAACAAGCGTACACCAAGACATCAACAGATCGATCCCTTGCTGGAAATCATAGCGTCTTCCTCCAAAGGCCCAACCCAGCAGCCTCAACGCTCGGGAAAACTCTTCCTTCGGCGATTGTACAGCCGCTGCCGCCAGCGTCCCGCCAAATACGATCACTGCAGCGGGCAGATTAACTAGCTGATTCAACAACCCACCGTCAAGGTAATGGCCACCGACCACCGCGCCCAACGCAACCAAAATCCCCAATATGGTCATTGGATCCATCAACGCTCTCCCTGTTTACTGAGCAACGTACCTATTTCATCCAGATCCAGAACGGCATCGGCCAAATCAGCCTCAATGACAGACTTGGGCATCCCGTAGATTGTCGAGCTATTTTCGTCCTGCGCCCACACCGTCGCACCTGACCGTTTAAGCAGGCGAGCGCCATCAGTGCCATCACTCCCCATACCGGTCAGAATCACAGCCAAGACTTTGTCACCAAAACATTTCGCGGCAGAGCCGTAGGAAATATCGACACTGGGTTTATACGTCAGGCGTTCGTCACCGGGCATGACCTTAACCCGGTCATTTTGACGTGGATCTATGATCAACTGATGCCCCCCGGGGGCCAGCAACGCGGTCCCGGCCACTAAACGATCGCCGTCTGTAGCTTCTTTTATCGTAATATTACACTGCTGATTCAGGCGCTCAGCAAATACCGGAGTGAAAGTCTTCGGCATATGCTGAACCAGCAAAATGGGATAAGGGAAAGCAGCAGGCAAGCGCGTGAGTATTTTTTGCAATGCCGCTGGACCGCCTGTCGACGAGCCGATCACGACTACCCGGCAATCAGGAAAACGCGGTACCGCACTATTTCGGCGAGGTGCTGACTCCACACGAGCCGTTCCGCTCGCATCACTTCTCAAGCGTGAACCCGCCACAGCAGACAACGAGCGTTCATTGACAGTCGCGGACACCGTTGCGGAAGTTTCATATCGCGTGTGGGTGGGACGTGCGGCTGAACGGGGCTTTTCCGGGGAAGGTTGTGACGCATACATGCGAGGACGCCGGCTCTTTCCCAACGCAACGACTTGATCACATAGCTGATTTTTAATACCGGAAGAGTTGCCCATCCATTCGCGTAAATCTTTGGGTATACAATCAGCGGCACCGGCTTCAAGTGCCTGCATGGATATACGGGCACCTTCATGTGTCACAGAAGACAGCATGATCACATGTACCGGAGAGAACTGCATAATCTGACGCAACGCATCGATACCATTCATTTCAGGCATCTCCACATCCATCGTGACAACATCGGGCCTGAGCAGCTTAACCTGCTCAACCGCCTCGCGCCCATTGCTGGCGGTGCCCACAACGGATATGCGGGCATCGCTACCTAAAAGGTCTGCAATGCGGTTACGAAAGAAGCCCGAGTCATCTACGATCAGCACCTTAACCGGCATAGACATCTACTACGTCCGCTAACAATCAGTGCGCATAGCGCTTGAGCAGATTTGGAATATCAATAATTAGAGCAATACGTCCATCACCGGTAATGGTGGCACCCGACAGGCCAGGCGTACCATGCAAAATGGTTCCCAATGGCTTGATCACCACCTCTTCCTGACCGACCAGCTGATCAACAACAAAACCTACGCGCTGTGTCCCAACCGTAACGATGACCACATGACCTTGCTCAGGCAGACTGGAATCATGCTTTCCTCCAATCAACCAGCGCTTCAGATGGAACAGCGGGAGCGCCTGATCACGCACGATGATGACCTGCTGGCCATCAACAATGTTAGTTTTCGTCAGATCCAGATTAAAGATCTCATTTACATTCACCAATGGTAATGCAAATGCCTGATCTTCCAGAATAACCATCAGGGTAGGCATGATCGCCAGAGTCAGCGGTACCTGTATCGCAATTCGACTTCCCTGACCAATGACAGAATCAATACTCAACGTGCCGTTCAATTGGGTAATTTTGGTTTTCACCACATCCATACCCACGCCACGCCCAGACACATCGGAGATCTCTGTTTTTGTCGAGAAGCCGGCCTGGAAGATCAGATTAAAGCATTCCTGTTCCGTCAACCGGCTGGCAGCTTCTGAATCCAGCATACCGCGATCAACAGCCAGCTGACGCAGCTTATCTGCATCCATGCCTGCGCCGTCATCCTGAATGATCAGCAAGATATGGTCACCTTCCTGCTCGGCAGACAGCAGCACATTACCATCGCGCGACTTACCTAATCGCTCACGCTCATCTGGCGACTCGATGCCATGATCCACCGCATTACGCACAAGGTGAATCAACGGATCAGCAAGCGCCTCAACAAGGTTTTTATCCAGATCGGTGTCTTCACCACGCAACTCAAGGTTGATCTCTTTCTTAAGACTGCGTGACAAGTCTCGAATCAAACGCGGGAATCGGCCAAAAACCTTTTTCACCGGCTGCATTCGGGTTTTCATCACCGACATCTGCAAATCGGCGGTCACCATATCCAGCGTTGCCAGGGCTTTACCCATCTCTTCATCTTCGTGAGAGACACCCAGACGAACCAAACGGTTACGCACAAGTACCAGCTCGCCGACCATATTCATAATCTTATCGAGCAAACGCGTATCAACACGCACATTGCTCTCGGCAGCAGGCTTATGCTGGGCTGCAGGAGCCGCAGCCTTCGCTGGCGCTTTAGATGCCGGAGAAGCTGTTTTAGATGCGGGGTTAGCTTTCGGTACAGGCGCAGCTTTCGGCTTAGGCACAGACTTTGGAGCAGGAGCAGGGGCAACCGCGGCTACGGACTTGGCAACAGCCGGTGCATCAGCGCTATTTTGCATAAATGCACCTTCTCCTTTTGACTGAAGATCATCCAATAGCGCTTCAAATTCATCATCTGTAATCAGACCGGCATCAGCTTGAGGAACCGCCACCGCAGACGTAGCCGTTTTTGCAGCTTCATTCTGCGAGAATGCGCCTTCACCGTTTGATTGCAACTCATCCAGCAATGCTTCGAACTCATCTTCGGTGATCGTGTCACCGCCCGCAGCCGCCGGAACAGCAGGGGCAGAAGCAACGTCTTTACTAACCGCATCCGATTCTTCAAGTGCATTTAACAGCAAATCAAACTCAGCATCCGAGGCATCCTGAGCTGCAGGAGTCACCGCAGGTGTTGGAGTTGGAACAGGGGTTTGTTCGACAACTTCAACTGGCGCGGGAACCGGCGCCTCAACTGCAGGGGCTTCACCTTCGGTATACGCGATCAACTGCGCAAGTAGCGCAGGATCTGCATGTTCAGGAGGCAACCCATCCCGCACCGCTTCGAACATAACGTTCACAGCATCCAAGGCTTGCAGAACAACATCCATGAGTTCAGGTGTGATTGTCAAATCACCATTACGCAACAGATCGAAAAGGTTCTCTGCTTTGTGACAGCATTCAACCATCGCATCAAGCTGCAAAAAGCCTGCGCCGCCTTTTACCGTATGGAAACCACGAAAGATCGCATTTAAAAGATCACGATCACCGGGACGCTGCTCCAAATCGACTAACTGTTCAGACAGCAGTTCAAGAATCTCTCCGGCTTCTACAAGAAAGTCTTCCAGAATCTCCTGATCAACATCTAAACTCATGAAGCGCTCCTAATTAAAACCCGAGACTGGATAGAAGTTCGTCGACTTCATCTTGTTCAGTCACTACATCGGGGGAATCTTTAGCTCTGACCTGAGGGCCTTCGGCTGCAATCGCTTTTTCTTTAGTATCTTCAACCGCAGGCACTTTAGTTTCTGATGGGCGAACACCACTTAAACGCTCAACGGCAGCTGCCATATCCATCAACTGAACCAGATGTTGTTCCACATTACTCAACAACATCATGACCTTACGAATAAGCTGCCCGGCAATATCCTGATAGCCCTGAGCAACCAGAACATCGGTTAATTCAGTGTGCAACGCTTTCAGCTTTTCAGCCGCTGAGTCACCTAATCCTTCAGCTTCCAACTCCGATACCAGTGCCAACGCACGGTCGAGCTTATCCATCGTCTGATGAGCATTTTTCTCTGTCAGCTCTACGACGTGGTCGAGGCTTTGTGAGGCATCACTCAGATCGACACGAGACACATCGGACTGAATCGAATCCTGGACGTCGTTACCAAATGCTTTCAGGGCTTCATGCAAGCCGCGGGTCAACATACCCACTTCCTGATAAAACACTTGATGACGGAACTCATAGAGCTCACTAATCTGATCCATCGCCGCAGGAATATCACCCTGCGCCAAAACATTGACTAGCTTGTCCGCTTTTTCTTTCAGCAGACCTTCAAAATGCTCAACTCCACGGAGATCTTCTACATCGGCCATAAATCAACCTTACGCTCAACTAGCCTAAACGCTCAAAAATCTTATCGATTTTTTCCTTCAGCGTTACAGCCGTGAATGGTTTTACCACATACCCGTTCACACCCGCCTGAGCGGCAGCAATGATCTGCTCTCGCTTCGCTTCGGCCGTTACCATCAGCACCGGTATGTTAGATAAGTTGGGGTCAGAACGGACATGTTTTATCAACTCAATGCCAGTCATATTTGGCATGTTCCAGTCCGTAATAAGGAATTCGATTCCCCCTTGTTTAAGAATGGGCAGTGCCGTCGCACCGTCATCTGCTTCAACAACGTTGGTCAGACCCAGCTCTTTTAAGAGGTTCTTGATAATTCGCCTCATTGTAGAAAAATCATCCACAACAAGTATTTTGATGTCTTTTTTCAACACCATTCTCCCATGACATACTTGCATTGCATTCGAGCTGAATGCCAAATACTGCAAATTTCGACGTGCTTGGTCAACAAGATATTATAGTAATGACGTTTAACGCCACTCCCCCAAACGGGATCTAAGCCGAAGAGCCGCCTGACTATGTATCTGGCTGACTCGAGACTCACTTACACCCAGAACCTGACCGATCTCTTTCAGATTCAGCTCTTCATCATAGTAGAGAGCGAGCACAAGTTTCTCTCTTTCCGGCAAATTATCGATTTCTTTTACCAAAGCAGACACAAATGCCTGCTCTTCAACCCGGGTATTAGGCCCTTCACCCGCGGCTGCGACCTGCTCACCGGGATAATCGTCCTGCGGATTGAGCAATTCATCCAGGCTAAATAACCGACTATCAACCGAATCTTTTAATAACGCATGATATTGATCGATCGAAACGCCCATTTCTTTAGCGACTTCAGAATCGGACGCATCGCGCCCGGTACGTGCTTCGACCTGCTGAATCGCTTCAGAGACCCGGCGCCCGTTACGGTGTACCGACCTAGGCGTCCAATCTCCGCGACGAACTTCATCAATGATTGAACCACGAATGCGGATACCAGCGTATGTTTCGAAGCTGGCTCCTTTGGAGGGATCATACTTTGCGGCGGCTTCAAGCAATCCAATCATGCCTGACTGAACCAGGTCATCCAGAACTACGGTAGAAGGTAGGCGAGCCAACAGGTGGTGCGCAATACGTTTAACCAGCGGCGAGTACTGCTTTATCAACTCATCACTAGATGTGAATTGAAGCTGGTTATACATGCCACCCCTTTATTACCTATCAGGCTAATTGCTGCGTACCAGACGCTCGACAAAGAATTCCAGATGTCCACGTGGCGTATGAAGCACCGGCCAGGCATCTACTTTTGTGGCTAACTGGCGATACGCTAGAGCCGCCTTACTTTTAGGAAATGCTTCTAAAACAGCGAGTTGCCGCTGCACTGCTTTTCGAACGGATTCATCATAAGGTATTGATCCCACATATTGAAGTGTTACCTCCAGAAACCTGTCCGTCACCGTTTGCAGCTTGGCAAACATGTTCCGACCTTCCTGCTCAGACCTTACCATATTCGCCAGAACACGGAAGCGTGTTGTTTGATAATCTCTATTTAAAAGCTTCATCAAGGCATATGCATCAGTGATAGAGGTCGGTTCATCGCACACAACGACCAAGACTTCCTGAGCTGCGCGAACGAAACTAACAACAGACTCGGAAATACCCGCCGCGGTATCAATTACCAGAACATCAATTTCATCGGCAAACTCACTGAACGCGTGTATCAGTTCAGCATGCTCATGCACACTGAGCGTGGTCATCTCCTGTGTACCGGATGATGCCGGTACAATGCCGAAATATTCGTTGACGGGAATCAAGACATCACGCAATGCACAGTCTCCTGCCAGCACATCGGAGATATTCATCTTAGGACTCAGCCCCATCATCACATCGACATTGGCGAGACCCAGATCAGCATCCATCAGCACCACGCGCTGCTCCAACTGACTGAGTGCCAGCGAAAGATTGACGGAAACGTTGGTTTTACCAACCCCGCCTTTTCCCCCTGTGACAGCAACTACTTTTACAGGCCTTGCACTCATATCTGCTAATCCTACCTTCGTTACTCAGCCTGCATTAAATAGAGGGGGCACTCTGTTTCGGTCCCCTAACGCATTTTCAGACTGTGACTCCTGAGCAGTCAGCACCGCACGACTGACAAGATCACGTTTATTTCCGACACCAATATCGTCGGGGATCCGCTGACCATCAGCGGCATAGGCCACAGGCAAGCTTTTCTCGATTGCGAACGATAAAGCCTCACCCAAACTACCGGACTCGTCCATTTTGCTCAAAACGCAGCCATTCAACCCTAAGCCTTTGTATGCTTCATAGCCCTTCTCTATAACTTGACGCTGACTGGAACAAGAAACCACCAGTAGTTTCTTCATACGCAACGTCACGCTTTCAAGCATTTCCAGTTGTTGCTGGCTATGGGGATCGTTGGCACTTAATCCCGCAGTATCAATCAATACCAGACGCTTATTCCGTAAAGACTGCAACACCTGCTCCAGACTGTTGGCGTCATCAACGACTCGCACAGGCACATCAAGAATTCGACCGAAGGTCTTGAGCTGCTCATGTGCGGCAATACGGTAAGTATCCGTCGTGACCAGCGCGACACTGGAACTTCCGTATCTCAGTACGTAGCGGGCAGCCAATTTACCAATCGTGGTCGTTTTACCCACCCCGGTCGGCCCTACAAAGGCAATCATTCCGCCGCGTTCAGTAAACTCTTCTCCCATAACG
>JAGSHA010000337.1 GCA_023954795.1 Oceanospirillaceae bacterium
GCCTGCGCACCAATATTCAGACGCTGGACAGCACGGTACAGGAACGCACCCAGGAGTTGGCACAACTGGAAGAACGGCAACGCCTGATTCTGGACGCCCTGCCGGCACAGATCGCGTATCTGGATAAAGACCTGCGTTATCACTTCGTCAATCAAGGCTATGCCGACCTGTTTGAGCGTGACAAAACACAGATTGTCGGCAGCACGATTGATGATGTGATTGGCCCGGAAATGATGGCCAGTATCCGTCCGCAGATCACACAATGCTTATCAGGAAACGAGGTCGCATTTGAATATCGCTTTGACCTGAACGGTCGGGAGATCATAACTAAACGCCTGCTGCTGCCAGATATCGACAGCAATGGAGAGGTGATCGGCCTGCTCAACCTATCGCTGGATATCACCGCAGAAAAAGAGGCCGAGCGACGCCTGACCGAAGCACAACGCATGAGTGCCGTCGGACAGCTCGCGGGGGGGCTGGCGCATGACTTCAACAATCTTTTGTCGGTCATTCTGGGTAACTTACTCGCCGCCAGCGACCGCTTTGATGATGTTGAGGGATTGCAGAAGTATATGACGCCTGCCGTGCGGGCATCCCGCCGTGGCGCTGACATTACCGCCCGACTCTTAGCGTTCTCGCGGCGACAGGCACTGACGCCCACCCGCGTACATCTGCCCACGTTGCTGCAAGATACGGTTGAACTGGTATCCAGCTCGCTACCCTGTGATATCACCGTCAGCCAACAGGTTACAGAAGACATCTCACTGTTCGTTGATCCCGGCCAGCTGGAAAATGCACTGGTCAATCTGGCCCTGAACGCCAAAGATGCGATGCCCGAAGGCGGCGAAATTGAGTTTCGCGTACAACCGATCACTATCACCCATCCTCTGGAGTACGACGAACCCGTCATCGCGGGTGATTACATCGAAATCCAGGTGAATGACACCGGTAGCGGCTTCTCTGGGGAAGCGCTGGCACAGGCCTGTGAACCCTTTTATACCACTAAGGGCAGCGGCCAGGGTTCAGGGCTGGGGTTGAGTATGGTGTACGGCTTTATCAAACAATCCCGTGGTTACATTACCATCATTAACCGTCCGGACCGGGGCGCATCCGTGTCACTGCTACTGCCCGCTACCACAGAAACCGTTGAACCGATTCCCGCACTGGAAATCTCTCCTTCATCCTCACCCGACTTCACCGATCAGCTATTGCTTCTTGTAGAGGATGATCGCGATGTTCGCGCCGTGGTACGCGAGCAACTGGTTTCGCTGGGGTTTACCGTATTGGAAGCTGCCGATGCTGACGAAGCGGAGCAATTGATCACCGCCCTGCCTGAACTGGATGGGCTGGTCACCGATATTGATATGCCCGGCCGTCTGAACGGCTTTGGATTGGCTGGCCTGATGCGTCAGCGGGATGCAGCAAGTACTATTGTGTTGATTAGCGGTTACGCCAACAACCACCAGGCCAGCACAGAAGATTTACAGTGGAAGGTTTTGCGTAAACCGTTTGATCGGGACGCGCTGGCAGAGGCGATCAATAACGCCATGCAGGCAGGAAATCCGATCACACCCTCTAACAATAAACAGGACTAAGGACAGCGGGCATGGGTAAAAACGACCTGATCTATGTTGTAGATGACGAAAAAGATATTTGTGATCTGGTCTGTACCGAGCTGGAATACTATGGCTTTGATATTCGTGCCTACCAAACCGGCGCTCAGGCGCTACAGGCCATCAAACGCCAGCCCCCCGCCCTCTGCATTGTTGATCTGGGCTTGCCGGATATGGACGGGCTGGCACTGGTGAAGGAACTCTGTGACAACGCCAACGTTGGCGTATTGATTCTATCCGGGCGCGGCAGCTTACCAGACCGGGTATTGGGGCTTGAGTTGGGAGCCGATGACTACATCACCAAACCGTTCGAACCCCGCGAACTGGTCGCCCGTGTCCACAGCCTGCTGCGACGTATCGGTAAAGATGACAGCCAACCCCGTCCCTGCAACATCAAACAGGCGCGGTTCGCCGATTGGACGTTTAACCCCGCGACACTCACCCTCACCCGTGATTCAGGTGAAACTCTGACGTTAAGTACAGCAGAAGCAGACCTGCTTGGCACGTTGCTAAGAGCACCGCAGCAAATCCTGTCCCGCGATCGATTGTTGGGTGAACAGGCCATCCCTTATGACCGCAGTATTGATTCCCGCATGTCACGCCTGCGCAAAAAGCTCGAAGCCGATCCCAAAGAACCCCGCCTGATTAAAACGGTATACGGTGCGGGTTATATGCTATCGACAGGCGTGGAATGGATTGACGCCGCTTGAAGTACTACAGCGGACCGCCCCTTAACCAGCGTTCTGCCGCTTCTCGACGGCGAAATGCCTGAAATTGAACATCCTGAATCAGTGCAAAGCCCTCAAACACCTTTGCCAGCTCATACTTGTCAGATTTTCCAATCCAGGCAATACGTTTAATTTTAGCCATCAACGGATTATCCAATAACCAGTTGGATAATTCGTACTCCTGCTTAACCGTAAAACAGCTGATCGCTTTGGTCTCATCCACCAATACGTTGAAACACTGCACCACCTCACAGTATTCCAGTATTTTTCTTACCTGTTCATGGTACTCGCTCGGCGACTCTTCCTCGCCCGTCACGCGGACATGCACATAGCCATCCACTTTTTCGAACTCGTTCGACAAAGCCATAACCGGTCCCTTCCCAATACGTTCTCATAACACGCGCAGAGTGCATTTTAAGCAGCGCTCCACCCGATGTGCGTACTTAAGGTAAGTGTAGTTACTGCCGATTGGCATTCAAACCCAGGGGCTGTTCTCAGTTAAGTTAGCCGGATAACAGTTGATACCCGCGATAGCATCGACCGGTAATTGCTGGCTATAAACCCGATAGACAAAGAGATGCAGCCGGCGGCTATGTTTGTCACGGTCAGCCCCCATATATTCAGACTATTTACGGTAACCATTTGAATAATTTCATCAGAATTGAGCCATGACGATGACCGCGTCAATCAGATTCATACTCCCGACTGGTGAGTGCTTTAAGAAATGCCACTAAGTTGGCTTTTACTTGTGGTGTGAGAATCAACGGGCGCTTAGCTTCGGTGCCACGGTAATAGATTTCCAGCTCTATCGCTTCTTCGAGAGTCGCTACGCTGCCGTCGTGCATGTAGGGTGCAGTCAACGCGACGTTTCTCAGTGAGGGCGTTTTAAATTTTCCGATATCCGCAGGTTTACGGGTGACACTGAAACGCCCCAGCTCAGAAATTTCACGGGGTGTTAAGTTCGTTGCCGGCTCGTCACTGTTCACATACCGCAACGCAATAGCCGACAGCCGCGATTCAATCGCCTTGAAGCCCACGCCCAATCGGTGGAAACGACCATCGGCAAAGAGCGCGCCGTCCTTGTTAATGGTGTGACAACTCACACAGCCCGCCCGTCCTTGAAAGAGAGGTCAAGGGGGGTCAGGTCTTGCATTTTGCATTGTGTGGGAGTTTAGGGGTAAACCTAACTATAGAAGGTGTCTACTAATCGTGGGTAACTCGAACACTTAACGCCGTGGTTTGGGGCCGAAGTGAAACGCCAGCATAATGGAGGTCCCAGCCGAAGGCGACAACACCACCTTGTTATAAGTGACTGCCATTAAGCCAACTCTCAAGGTAAATCTCTACGCCCATGAATGGTGTTTAAACACCGCCATTGCGAAGTTTTTGTGCAGACCACCGAATATCGTACTGCCATGTGTATAGAAGATCGCCGGATGCACATAGCTGGGCCTCATGATTTTCCCAAACATATTTAGACACGTCTCGCGGCCAACCACTTCCGCCACGAGATTTAAGGCAATTGACGATCCAGCCCTTCATATCTTCTCTGGTTACCAAAAATATTATCTCTACTTGAATGACTCATAACGCTACGCACAAGGGCAGACAAATAAGCGTAGCGTTTTGTCTATCCCAGCGATCAACGGGAACGATTGCTGCGGTTTGAGAAGAAGGGTCAGGCACCTTTTTATTTAGGATCGTA
>JAGSHA010000463.1 GCA_023954795.1 Oceanospirillaceae bacterium
CCGCTGCATGCATCAGTTCGTAGTCATCATCGTCGCTGAAGTTCTGGATCAGGTCCGACCCCAGATTAGAGGTCATCACAATGATCGTGTTACGGAAGTCGACAGTACGGCCCTGCCCATCGGTCAGGCGACCATCTTCCAGCACCTGCAGCAGGATGTTGAATACATCCGGGTGAGCTTTCTCCACCTCATCCAACAGCAATACAGAGTAAGGTTTTCGACGCACCGCTTCAGTCAGGTAGCCCCCCTCTTCGTATCCTACATAACCCGGAGGTGCACCGATCAGGCGAGCGACAGAGTGTTTCTCCATAAACTCGGACATATCGATCCGCACCATCGCTTCTTCGGTATCAAACAGGAAACCGGCCAGCGCCTTACAGAGTTCGGTTTTACCCACCCCGGTTGGGCCGAGGAACAGGAAGGAACCGTGCGGACGATTCGGATCAGATAAGCCTGCGCGGGAACGACGTACTGCATTGGACACCGCCACAACCGCTTCTTCCTGTCCCATCACTCGTTTATGCAGCTCGGATTCCATGCGTAACAGTTTCTCACGCTCACCTTCCAGCATTTTGCTGATCGGGATCCCGGTCCAGCGAGAGACAACTTCCGCCACCTCTTCTTCAGTGACTTTATTGCGCAGCAGGGTATTCTTGCTTTCGCCTTCATGCTGTTCTGCTTCACTGGCCTGTTCGAGCTGGCGCTCCAGCTCAGGGATACGACCGTATTGCAGTTCAGACATGCGGGAGAGATCACCTTCGCGGCGCGCTTTTTCCATCTCAACGCGCACCTGATCCAGCTCCTCTTTCACTTTCTGGGAGCCTTGCAGGGCAATTTTTTCTGCCTTCCAGATCTCATCCAGATCGGCAAACTCTTTCTCCAGTGTGCCGATGGTACTGACCAGCTCGGCCAGACGCTTCTGGGCCGCGCTGTCTTTCTCTTTCTTCAGCGCTTCACGTTCCATTTTCAGCTGGATCAGACGGCGTTCTAGGCGATCCATATCTTCCGGCTTGGAATCCATCTCCATACGGATTCGGCTGGCCGCTTCATCGATCAGGTCGATCGCTTTATCCGGCAGCTGACGGTCGGTGATATAACGCTGTGACAACTTCGCGGCAGCAATAATGGCCGAGTCGGTGATATCGACACCGTGATGTACTTCATAGCGCTCTTTTAAACCCCGCAGGATAGCCACGGTATCTTCTTCGTTCGGTTCATCCACCAGCACTTTCTGGAAACGGCGTTCCAGTGCGGCGTCTTTCTCTACATATTGGCGATACTCGTCCAGTGTGGTAGCACCCACGCAGTGCAGCTCGCCACGCGCCAGCGCTGGCTTGAGCATATTACCCGCATCCATGGCGCCATCGGCTTTACCGGCTCCGACCATGGTATGCAGTTCATCGATAAACAGGATGATCTGGCCTTCCTGTTTCGACAGCTCGTTCAGTACCGCTTTCAGGCGCTCTTCGAACTCACCGCGGAACTTCGCACCCGCAATCAGCGCTCCCATATCCAGCGACAGTACCCGTTTGTGCTTCAGCCCTTCCGGTACTTCACCGTTGATAATACGCTGTGCTAAACCCTCAACGATGGCGGTTTTACCCACACCCGGCTCACCAATTAATACCGGGTTGTTTTTGGTACGACGCTGCAAGACCTGAATCGCACGACGGATCTCATCGTCACGACCAATGACCGGGTCCAGCTTGCCATTTTCGGCCTGCTCGGTCAGATCTACACAATATTTATCGAGCGCCTGACGGCTCTCTTCCGCATTCGGATTATTCACGTTTTCACCACCGCGCATCTGGTTGATCACTCCGTCCAGACGTTGTTTATTCACACCCACTTCACGTAACAATTTTCCGGCCGGAGATTTATCATCCACCATTGCCAGCAGCACTAATTCACTGGCGATATACTGATCGCCACGCTGTTGTGCCAGTTTATCGGTCAAATTGAAGATACGGCCGGTATCGGGCGAAATACGGATCTCACCGTCGGCATTCGGTACACGGGGCAGGTCAGTCAGCGCCTGCGACAACTTCTGTCGCAATACATTAATATCAGCGCCCGCCTGCGCCAGCAGTTGTGGGGTGGAACCTTGCTGCTGATCCATCAGTGCACTGAGCAGATGCAGCGGTTCGATGTAGTTGTGATCACGGCCTACGGCAAGCGATTGCGCATCAGCCAGGGCTTCCTGAAGCTTGGCGGTAAATTTATCGGGTCTCATAGTTTCTCCTTTCACAGCCTGTCGGCCTGTGTGGCTTAGACGACGACAGATCTGGCATCAGGCCAGCAGCTGTCCTCCTCCTGCACTCCCTAATCAGGCAAGTGCGATTTACACCTCTGGCCCGCTGCCAGAGATATAAGGTTCTCTGTTACTCTCCTAATGTATGGGGCCTCTATCAGCACCTTTCAAGCCGACACATCATCGGCCTGATCGTTTTTTGATCAGGCGCATGTTTTGTGCAAAACGATGGAACCTAATACCTCAAAAAAGAGTTCAGAAACAAAAGCTCAACAATTTGGTCACCCCACTGTCATATCTATCCACTAAAACATGGACCCAATGAAAATACGTCAACAGGACTCGTGAGATGCTTAAGAATCAACTTCAGGGTGACGCTGATCGCCTGCA
>JAGSHA010000438.1 GCA_023954795.1 Oceanospirillaceae bacterium
CTTCCAGACGACGCAACCACTTGATAGAGGTGTTGCCTTCCCAACCTGGATTCAACAAGCGCAATGGATAACCCTGTTCAGGACGCAGGCGCTCACCGTTCTGAGCATACACAACCAGCGTATCTTCCAGTGCTTTTTCCAGTGGGATAGAACGGCTCATGTGAGAACCATCTGCACCTTCCGCCAAAATCCATTTACCTTCAGGTTTAACACCCGCTTCTTCCAGCAGAACTTTGAGTGGGACACCGGTCCACTCACAGCAGCTGAGCATGCCGTGGGTAAACTGCAGCGCTTCCATCTGCGCGCCTTTCCACTCCATACCACCGTTTGCCGGACACTCGATAAACTTAATCTGAGAAACAGACGGGAAACGCATCAGATCTTCCATGGTGAAGATAATCGGGCGTTCCACCAAACCGTGGATAATCAGACGGTGCTCTTCCATTGGTATTTGCGGCACACCACCGTGATAACGCTCAAATACCAGACCGTTCGGAGTGATAATCCCCTTGAGATCCTGCAGCGGAGTCATTGAGATAGACGCAATAGAATCAGCAGTCAGCCATGGTACCGTGCGGCGTACCACGTGTTTTTCGTACTCAGATGGGTGACCGTATGGTTTCTCTACAACCCCATGCCCCAGCTGTTTCCCCCACGCAGGTTCATTTGGCGGCAGGTTTGCGGTATTCACTTCTTGTGCAATTGCACCACCAGCCATAGTGGTTGCTGCCATTCCCCCAACAGCAGCTATCCCTTTACGCAGGAAATCACGGCGATCTCTGATAGACAGCTGATCTGCTTCCGCAGCCATCTGAGCCATCAATTCTCGCGTGCTGGGTCCTTTTATTATATTGGACATTTAAGCCTCCGAACGCTTAGTACCGAGCAAACGCATGTTATTATAATATTTATGGAATAACGTTATACCAATACGACATATGCAAAAATTCGACTATCGTATAGCGAAGATCTTTTGCAAACCATCGAGTCATATTGTTCAGTAAATCACGGACTTTTATATCGCAATGGAATAACCTTATTACAACAATCAAATAGTAACAGCTAAATTAGCGTTTGTGCATGCTTTTTTGGGGATCCTCCAACCACATGAGACCAATGGTTAAGAACAGCTGACATTTGCTAAATGAGGAAAGGAAAAGGAGATGGGGTTGCCCGGTCAGGCATAGATCATGAGGACTTAAGTTTTCGATAGAGGGTACGCTCGCTGATGCTCAGCGCATCTGCAAGTGCCTTATTATCCCCGGCAAACTGCGCCTTTAAGCACGTCAGGTAATCGCGCTCCACCTGCTCAAGCGATTTGATCTGCCCTTCATTGTGATCGCTGACAATGAGCTGCGATCGAGATATCGTAGCGGGCAGTTGTAGCAGATCAATGATGCCGTTATCGCTCAACAATACCGCTCTCTCGAGCAGATTTCTCAGTTCCCGAATGTTACCTGGGAACGGGTACTGCTCTAGCGCAGAGATCGCTTGCGGACTGATTCTAACCGCATCTCCTCCCGGAATTCGCTTGAGAAGCACATCAACTAACAGTGGAATATCTCCAGCGCGTTCAGATAAATTGGGTAGATCAATGGGAAACGCGCTGATGCGATAAAACAGATCCCGCCTAAAGGCACCTGCTTCAACCATATCTTCCAGATGCCGATGCGTTGCACAGACCAAACGAAAATCTGCATGCTGCAGCTCTACGCCGCCCACCGTTCGATAAGTACCGGTTTCGATCAAGCGCAATAGTTTCACCTGAAGCGACAGGGGCACATCACCAATTTCATCAAGAAAGAGCGTTCCACCGCGTGCAGCAGAGACCAAACCTTGCTTACGGTTAACGGCACCTGTAAATGCCCCCCGCTCATGGCCGAACAACTCACTCTCGAACAAGCTTTCACTCAACCCTGAACACTCTACAGTGACAAAAGGCTCGGAGGCGCGCCGACTCTGGTCGTGGATGGCCCGAGCTACAAGTTCTTTACCCGTACCCGATTCACCTAGCAGGAGCACACCAATCTCGCTGGGAGCGGCCCGTTGCAGCAAAGATAACATCTGCTTAAACGCCTCAGAACGTCCCACCATGCCATCTCCTTCGGCTGTAGGGCGTGCCACACGCACGAGATGCATTATTTCCAGAAATCCAAACAGCTCTCCATCCGCTCGATGAACCGGCGCTAGCTCTACATCCACATGTTCTTGCCCATGCGGTGTGTTATGGATGTGCAACATACGCTGACGTGAGCCGGTTTCGACACAATGCTTCAGTGGACAGGACTCGCCCTCCTGATCACAGGGCAAGTCGTAGCCGTGTGAAACTTCGTAGCAATGGCGCCCTATTATCCGGTCGTCGAAAGGGAAATGATTCTGATACGCCGTATTGGTAGCGAGGATCTGATAGTCGAGGGACAGTATTGCAGCAGGCTCAGTCAGAGCTTCCAAAATGGCCGCCACTTCAGGCAACGCATCCAACGAATGTTGAGACATCAGGTAATTCCGGCAGAAAAAGAAACGGCGACTTTACTGCCGGACATTTTTACATATAAGACAGAACTAATATAGGCTCTTCAGGATCAGCGATGACTCCAGTTAGGTTTCCGCTTCGTGATAAATGCATCGATCCCTTCTTGTGCATCATCCGTTAACATATTGTTCGTCATCACCCGCGCACAGCTGGAATACGCCTCGGCCAGCGTTTGTTCGCTTTGTTTATAAAATGCCTGCTTACCAATAGACAGAGTCTTCCGTGATTTGCTGGCGATCTTACCGGCAACCGTAGCAACATAGTCTTCTAGCTCATCAACAGCTACCACCCAATTCACCAAACCCATGTCTGCCGCCCGGTCAGCACTGATCAGGTCACCCAACAACAACAGCTCCATGGCATGTTTCGGCGCAACGGCCCGGGTTAAAGCAACCATCGGTGTAGAGCAGAACAATCCAATGTTCACGCCGGGTGTCGCAAAACGCGCATTGTCGGCAGATACTGCAAGATC
>JAGSHA010000457.1 GCA_023954795.1 Oceanospirillaceae bacterium
ACGTCAGCTGTGCTACGGCACCATGCGTGACTTTCAGCAGCTCAACATTATCGCCAACACGTTGCTGAAGCGCCCATTCAAAGTTGCTGACTTTGATATTCGCGCCCTGTTGTTAGTAGGCATTTACCAACTTCGTAGCCTCCGTGTACCGGCTCATGCTGCTATTAACGAAACCGTTGAAGCGGCTCACGGGCTGAAAAAATCCTGGGCCGCGAGTCTGATTAATGGCGTTCTGCGTCGCTATCAGCGTGAGACCGAAGCAATTGAAGACAAGGTCATGGAAAGCGAGCTGGGACGGCAAAATCACCCTGAGTGGTTTATTCGCAAGGTTCAGAACAACTGGCCCGATCACTGGCAGAAAATCATCGACGGTAACAACGACAGCGATGCACCACTCACGTTGCGTGTAAATAAGCAGCAGATCAGCCGTGAAGATTTTTTGCAGGCGCTGGCGGATGAAGAGATTGATGCCACTGCAACGCCATTAAGTCCGCAGGGTGTCACGCTGGAAGAAGCTTGTGATGTCACTATCCTACCGGGATATGACGACGGCTGGTTCAGCGTGCAAGATGAGGCCGCTCAGCTATCCGCTGAACTGCTGGATCTGCAACCGGGACAACGGGTGCTTGATGCCTGTGCGGCCCCCGGCGGAAAGCTGTGCCACATTCTGGAACAGGAAGCAGCACTGTCACACGTTGACGCTGTCGAGCTGGAAAAACGTCGTACCGATCGGGTCTACGATAATCTCGCCCGTCTGAAGCTCGAAGCCAACCTGTACATCGCCGATGCCAGCAAGGACGACTGGTGGGACAAGCAAGCTTACGATCGTATTCTGCTGGACGCACCTTGCTCCGCCACCGGTGTCATTCGCCGTCACCCGGATATAAAATACCTGCGCAAAGGTGAGGACATTGCGGCTCTGGCCGATATACAGTTAAGTATCCTGCAGAATCTTTGGCAGATGTTAGCACCGGGCGGCAAGCTTCTTTATGCCACCTGTTCGATTTTTCCTCAGGAAAATGAAAGACTTATCAAGCGATTCGTTACGCAACAGAACGATGCGGAGCATATCCCGTTAAACGCAGAGTGGGGCATTAGCCGACCGTACGGTCGTCAGCTTTTCGCGATACCCAACAGCCACGACGGGTTCTATTACGCTCTGCTGACCAAAGCAGTTGATTAGGGCAGTGGGTAGATAAGACCAGATCATGAAGATCATTATCCTCGGAGCAGGGCAGGTAGGTGGCACACTGGCAGAGAACCTTGCCAGTGAAGCCAATGACATCACGATTGTGGATACGGATACTGCCCGCTTGCGCGAGCTACAGGACCGTCTCGACATCCGTACGGTCGAGGGTAAGGCCTCTTACCCCACCGTTCTGGATCAGTCCGGTGCGCAGGACGCAGACATGCTGATTGCGGTCACCAATTCCGACGAAGTGAACATGGTCGCCTGCCAGCTCAGCCAGACCTTATTTAACACCCCCACTAAGATTGCCCGCGTCCGTGAGCATGATTACCTGAAGAAGAACCACTCAATTTTTGGGCCAAAAGGCATCCCGGTGGATGTCCTGATCAGTCCAGAGCAGCTGGTCACGCGTCATATTAAGCGTTTGATCCAACACCCGGGTGCGTTGCAGGTACTGGATTTTGCCGACGGCAAAGCCCAGTTGGTGGCGGTAAAAGCCTACTACGGTGGTCCACTGGTAGGACGCGAGATCTCCTTCCTGCGCGCCCATATGCCATCTATCGATACCCGTGTAGCTGCGATCTTCCGTCGTGGTAGTCCGATCATCCCGAAAGGGGATACGGTGATTGAAGCCGATGATGAAGTGTTCTTCATTGCGGCAAAACGCGATATTCGCGCGGTGATGAGCGAGTTGCGTCGACTTGACCGGCCTTATAAGCGCATCATGATTGCCGGCGGCGGCAACATCGGTGCCCGTCTGGCAGAAAGTATCGAAGACAGTTTTCAGGTAAAAATCATCGAGCGCGGTATGCAACGCTGCAACCATCTGGCCCGCAACCTGAACAACACCATCGTCTTGCACGGCAGCGCATCTGACCGCGATCTGTTGCTGGAAGAGAACATCGAAGATACCGACGTATTCTGCGCCCTGACCAACGATGACGAAGCCAACATCATGGCCTCAATGCTCGCCAAGCGATTAGGCGCGCGTACGGTGATGACGCTGATTAACAATCCGGCGTATGTCGATCTGGTGCAGGGTGGGGCGATTGATATTGCCATCTCGCCGCAACAAACCACCATCGGCGCATTGCTGACCCACGTACGCCGTGGTGACGTCGCCGCCGTTCACTCGTTGCGCCGTGGAGCAGCCGAGGCATTGGAAGCGGTCGCTCACGGTGATAAGCGCTCATCCAAAGTGGTGGGACGCACCATCGAAGAGATTAATCTCCCACCGGGCACCACGATCGGCGCCATCGTGCGGGATGAGGAAGTATTGATTGCGCACGACGATGTCATGGTCGAAAACGGCGACCACGTCATTCTTTTTCTGGTCGACAAAAAACGCATTGGCGAAGTCGAACGACTCTTCCAGGTTGGCTTAGCATTCTTCTGATCAGGACATACTGATGCACTACAAGGTGATCCTTCGCATTCTTGGCATTCTGCTGATGATCTTCAGCATCACCATGCTGCCACCCATGCTGATCTCCATGCACTATGAAGACAACACGTTGATGGCGTTTGCTGCGGGTTTTGCAATCACGCTCGTCACCGGCTTCATGCTCTGG
>JAGSHA010000030.1 GCA_023954795.1 Oceanospirillaceae bacterium
AGACACGGTGTATAGCAATCGTTCATCACCACCGCAGCGAGTATTGCGCCGCACTGCTTGAGTGTTTCATTGGCTTCATCGACCTGACTTTCAGTGGTGACCCCGCTGAGTATATTGAGCAATGTACTCTCGCTGGCGGCGCAGATGATATCGGCTGGAATATTATCTTCACGGGGCTGCAGTAGGGCGGGCGTATCGCAGATCACTAGTGCGTATTGTTGGCGACACTCCGCAAAGAACTGACTCAGTGTGGCCGGGTTATGAAACTCAATGTTTTGACCGGAGATCGCCGGACAGGTCAGCAGGTGGAGGTTAGGGGTATCGGCATGATCATAGGGTTGCACCGCGCTTTGCCACTGACCGGACAGCGGCAGCCATTCCGGACGATCACACCCTGCGATCGTATGCAGAGAGGGGGCATAAAGATTGAACTCTATTAATAATACCGATTGTCCTGCCAGCGCCGCTCGTTGAGCGAGCACCCACGCAAGGGTTGAGGTACCACTACCCTCGGTAGGGCTGCAAACGGCAATCTGTTTCAGGTTCATGCGTTGCATGCGTGCGTAGACGGTCTCCACCGCGGGTGTCTTTTCCAGTGAACACATCCTGTTTCTCCTTGTCTCTCTCTGCTCTGCCAATCGGCTTAGAATCCCACCAGACGGGCAAATGAAAAGATCGTAATCGACTCCTGCAGCGTACTGACGACACGATACCAAGTGCTTTGCTCCTTCCCGGGGACATACAAGGTATCACCGGAACGGATCACCGGGAGTTGGCTGTAGTCGCCGGATTTGGCGAAATCAACCAGGTCAAACAGGCGGGAATGTGCTTCGCCATCGACCCGATTGACCACCATAATCCGGTCCTGCAGGGCAGAGTTGAGTGGTCCGCCTGCTTCCGCTAAAAGATCCAGAATGGTCATGTCATTATCAAAACTGTAGCGGCCGGGACGAGCCACTGCGCCTAGTACACGCACCACGGTTTCCTTGGGTTTTTCCAACCAGGCGCGTCCACGTTCAGGTACAAAAATTACATCTTCATTGCGTACGTTGGGTAACAGGTTTTCGTCGCCGGTCTGGAAGTAGGTATGAAGATTGAGGTGGGTGACGTCCTGTCCTTTCTGACCCCGATGAGTAATACGTACATTGGCCAGATCAGCATGAGCGGTAGGACCTTGTGCGGCCGACAAAATATCCAGAAAATTCAGTTCTTCGTTAAAGGCATACCGCCCGGGTGCGCCGACCTGACCGAAAATATAAATGGAGCGGTCGCTGGACTGACGAATCCATTGGGATCGGTTGTCGTTTGGATCTTTGGGCAGCTCAGGGATGACTACCGTATCGCCGGCACGAACGGCTGGGATCGTCCGAATATCGCCCCCTTTATCTAGAAAGCTCTTCAGGTCAAAGCTGATGGATTGAGCCTGACCACCCGGTGCCGCCGTCAATATCTGCAAGTGAGCAGTATCGGCTTGTGCAACCGGTCCACCGGCATGGGCAATCAGATCCAGTAGTGACATCTCATCGGACCATTCGTAGCGACCGGGACGATTCACCGCACCGATAATCCGGATAGCACGGTTCGGATGAACTTTGAGCCAGCTCTTTTCATTCATGTCCGTCTTTTCCGGTACCAGAATCGCATCGCCCGGATCGATCACGGGCATGGCCTGACTGCGGTCGCCATCCATATACGCTTGCAGGTCGAAGGATTTAACGCTGCCGTCTGCACGCAGGACTCGGATCATACGGGTTTCTGCAAAACGTGTGGGGCCTCCGGCAGTTGCCAGCAGATCATAAAAGCTGGTCTCCTCTTTCATCTCCATCGCGCCGGGTTTGAACACCTCACCCATCACATATACCGTGCGGGAACCACTCTGTACCTGATCAGACGCCTGAGGGATAAAGATCACATCACCCTGACGAATATCCGGCATAAGCGCCGGATCCCCGGTATCCAGATATTCACGCATGTTAAATGGGAAAGGGTTACCGTCGTGAATAACGCGGATCTGTTCAATACCGGCGTAGCGGGTCACCCCTCCGGCACGCATGATCATATCGACAACGGATGCGTGCTTCTTGAACGCAAACGTGCCCGGACGGTGAACCTCGCCAAATACTTTGATCGCTTCACCTTCACGTCCTGCATCTCCGGAAGCGGTCAGGGTGCGTGCATCAAACTCAACCTGAACATTACCGATCAGCGGAGAGGCTGGGATGAAAATCTCATCCATCGGTTCCAGCACCGGTAGGCTACGAGGGTTACCACTGTCCAGATAATGTTTGTAGTCAAAGACAATCAGGCCCGACTGTCGACGAATTTGAAGCTTATCCAACTGCGCCCCTTGTGCCAGTCCTCCGGCACTATTGATGGCCAGTTGCACGTTAGAGTTCAGAGGCAGGTCAACCGGACCCGGCTTTTTGACATAACCCAGGACCACCACCGAGAGACGGCGCTCCTGCAAAATAACGTCAAATTTGGTCAGATCTTTGTACACCGTGCTTAATTTGCCCACCAATATCTGTCGCGCCTCTTGAAGGTTTTTGTCCGCGAGCTTGATTCTGCCGATTTCTGGCATCAATACCTGACCCTCGTGGTCGATCTGAAAGCTCTTATTGAACGCACCTTCACCGGGAAACTTCACTTTTAGCAGGTCTCCAGGCCTAAGTGTCGTGGCGCTAGCGGGCAGGCTCAGTAAGACACTAAGTAGAATACTGGTGAAGAGTTGTAGGCATTTCATATGCAAAGCTCCTGTCCGTTCGGTGCACTACACGATGGCTGCAGTTGGACAAGCTGGTGATGATACGTCTGGTTCATCGCCCGCAGCATGCGTTCAGCCTGTTGTAACTGGAACAGCGAATGTTCGTAGTATCTGGCGCTATACAGGCGCTGGCTCTGTATCATCCGGTGTTCGATCTCGGAGTAGGTTGCCGGATGAAGGCGGTCGACTCCCTGATCCAGATGTCGCAGATAGACCTCCAGACAGTGGGCTAGCCGTTCATCATAGTTTTTTTGATGTTCCGGTATTGGGAAGCGTTCAGCGACACCGCCGTTGCCTTCTTCAACCAGATAGAAACATCCGCTATTGATGCTGACCGCCAGTGCCAGCGCAGTGATCAGCCCGGCTTTCATGATCAATGCTCCTGTACGTTGATCGATTGTTCGATTCGCAAATAACGCAATAACTCAAGCGGTTGACCGTGCACGCCTGCCAAACTGAGTGATCGATCATTGCTGCGCAGACGTTTGAACAGAAAAACGATGGCGCCGATGCCGGACGAATCAATAAAATCGATCTGGGTCATATCGAGGGTCACGTCATATTTATCTTGTACAAGGCTGTCAAAACGTGGACGCAAAATTTCGACTGCAAGCGCATCCAGTGAACCTTCAAGGCGGAGGGATAGATCATTTGAGGTGTGAGAGTGGATTTGCATGGGATGTACTCCTTATCTACGTGTAACTAGATAGGAGCAAATCATGTGCCAGCAATTTAACGTGTTGATTTAAAAGGGATGGCGTGGGTGTTTCGCAAAATGAAAACAGCAGGCAGGGAAGGCTGTTCGCATTTTGCGAAACAAAATACGATGGACTACTGACCTCTGCCACCAATCATCACCCACAATGTGCGCACCGCAATGGATAGGTCGCTGCGTAGCCATGAAAAGAAACCACTCAGGCTTAATGCGTAGGCATGATCCCAAGCCACTTTATTACGCACGTCTTCGATATTTTCATCGTATCCCTGGTTGACTTGGGCCAGCCCCGTAATCCCTGGTTTCAGTCCCCAAGTACGTTCAGCAAAGAAAGGGATCGCCGTTTCCAGTTTTTGATAGAAACCGGGACGTTCCGGGCGAGGACCGATCAGAGACATATCTCCGCGCAGTACGTTGTAGAGTTGTGGCAGCTCATCCAGGCGCGTCTTCCGTAGGAAGCGACCAATAGGTGTGATGCGCGGGTCTTGTTTGGTGGCCCAAACTGCACCGGTTTGTGCTTCAGCATCCACGCGCATGGTACGAAATTTGTACATCCAGAATATTTCCGTGTGGTTCGTGTCCGCGTGACCGATTCGCATCTGCCGGAACAAAATAGGTCCAGGAGAGCTGATGCAGGTGGCCAAAGCGATGGCTGGGAACAGCAGGCCGCAGATCAGTAGTCCCATCAGTGCGACAACTACATCCATCGTACGTTTAGCATGTTGAACCGCAGGTGGAATATATTGAGTGTTCATGAGGAGATCTCCTGTGTGGAAACGGGTTTCCAATGGCCCCGTTCTAAACCAGCGATATAGCGCAGGCAGCCGATCAGGCCACAGCGGTAGCCGTTGATCAGATAAAAGAGTGTGGTTGCCATCGTGGGTAACTGAATGCCGGGGATGCGTGGCAGATTGTAGGCAGCTATCAACATGATGATTTGAAAAGCACTGATGACCATGAGTCCGTCATAGGACAATGCCAGCCAGCCGCACAGTAGCAATTGAATGAGTAACAGCATCGGCATTAACGCGCGTAACGCTTTGCCAGAAAAGAACGCAAAGGCGATGCCACCCAAACGCGGGTTCAGGAGTTCAGGCAAGCGTAGCAATTGCTGCAAATTGCCTGCGGATATCCGCACACGACGACGTTGATCCATGCTGTTGCTGGCTTTTTCGAGTTCAAGCGCGATGATATCGGGTTCGTAAACCGCTTGATGGCCCTGAGCCACAATGGACATGGGTAAGACAAAATCGTCATTGATCGTGTCTGCGGCCAATCGATTAAACAGACGGCGTCGAAAGAAATAAAGCGCACCGTGCACACCAATAGGACTGCCTAAGCGGGCTTCCGCCTCCAGAATTCGGGTTTGATACTGCCAATATTTTGATTCTCCTGCGCTACCGGGGGTCAGTAGGCGGTATGTTGCTGCCACGACGCCCACGGGTGCCTGGTCGAAATGTCCTGCGGCGATCTGTAAACCGTCCATGGAAAGCAGTGCTGAGGTATCACTGAGTGCAATTAGCTCCTGATCGATCCGGCTGATCATGTCGTTGAGTACCGCCACTTTTCCCCGGTTACGTTTGAACTCAATCACCTCGATATTTAATCCCCGATTTTCCGGTTCCATTGCGGTTACACGGGCAATGTTGGCGGTTTCGTCAGTACAGCCATCACACGCGATGATGAGCGTGAAATGAGTAGAAGGATAATCAAGACAGGCCGTATTACGGACTTTGTCGGCAATGACCTCTGCTTCATTGTATGCCGGAACCAGCATGACTATATGGGGTAGCGCTTGAGCCTCTTCTGCTTGGTGCGCAGAGAGTGTTGTCGGACGACTCAAATACGTGATGAGCAAGGGATAGCCCACGTGGTGATAAACCACCAATGCCCATAGTAATAAAAGCAGGCAGAGCAACAGGGTAGTCATTTCAAAACTCCTCTGCGACAGGTGGATGGAGCAGGTTGAAATACGCCCGTGCGGTTTTTTCGAGATTACCGGTGCGCAGTACAAATTGGCGGGGGGTGGGTGGTTGATTGGCGTACTGAAAACAGAGAATCGACTGGCGCAGAGCTTCACTGTCGGCGGGTGGGATCAGGCCTCCCGAACGGGGGCAGACAATACTGCGGCAGCCGCCTACATCGGTGATGATGACCGGGACTCCGCAGGACTGGGCCTCTAGCGGCGACAGCGGCAATCCCTCGTTGAGAGATGGTAAACAGAATAGATCCAGTGACTGATAAAACGGTACTACATCATCCATAGCACCCAAAAAATGAACCCGATGAGCAATCCCCAGCTTCGTTGCTAACTTCTGTAAGCCCGGACGTAAGCTGCCGTTGCCTGCCAACGCCAATACGGTGTCGTCAGTTTTGCTGATCGCATGAAGCAGGTACTTGTGGCCTTTGACCGTTTCAAGACGAGCGGCGCAGCCGATAATGAGCCCTTCGATAGGTAGGTTTAAGCGTTCACGTTGTTCACGTTTTCTGGCCTCACTCACGGGGACAAACCGGTTGGTATCGATACCGTTGAGAATGATAGCCGGGTTGCTTTGCGGAAAGTGAAACAATAAGTCTTCAGCAACCGCATCACAGTCAGCGACCAGTGTTGGACGTAAAGTGCGGATCAACCAGCGTTCAAGTCGCGCATTGTCATTGGTATTCAGGTGCCAGGCATCGTGTTCAGTGTGTACATGGCTCTCGACCTGAGCCAGCTTGGCCGCGAAGCCACCATAAAACAACGGTCCGATGTGGTGGCTGTGAACCGACGTTGCGTTTAATTCACGCATTTTCAGGTGGAGTCGCCAGATCAACTGAGGGTTCATGCCGGGCGCTTTGTTGAAAAAATGTAGATTGTCTTTTTTAGCTTCCAGACGTGGCCAATGGGCAATCGCGTTGCTGGCAGTTCCTTCCAGACTGATTATATGAACGTCTGCCCGATCACTCAGCTCATGCATCAGATCAAGCGCCATAGTTTCTATTCCGCCGGGTTGCAGGTGTTGTACAACCTGCACAATGACCTTTTTATTCATGATGAGGTATCTCCGGTATTTAACGAAGGATGAGAGGGGATGCGTGCCAAGACCGGCACATTCAATATCTGTTTCAGGGTGTCTTTGCGACGGATGCTGGTATCCAGCAGTTCAGTGACGCACGCGAGCCCAAGGCCCAGCCCGAGACCTGCAACACACCCAGCGATGACAAATACAAACAGCGGTAAATTGATGGGAGCCAGTGGTTCGTATGGTGGATCAATCAATTTCACCCGTTCACTTTCCTCCGTTTTTCCCAGAGATCCGGTGACGCGTGCCAGTTCATGGCGCTCAGACAGATCCTGATAGATCTTCTGTCGTACCTGAATATCGCGTTTAAGCTCATTCAGACGGCGCTCGTGCTGACCGTACCCGTTAACACGCTGCTGCAGTTTCTCAATCTCTTTGGCAAACGAGCTGACCTCTTTAGTCAGACGTTCGATATGATCATCGGCTTGTTGTAAACGCTCGAGCTGGGAGATCAGCAAAGGATGGCTGTTGGTGCTCTGTTCGGAGCTTTGACGCGAGCTAGTGGCGATGGCCCACAAACGCTCCAATTGTTCCCGGTCCAGATTGGTGTGGTCGATCGACTGCATGTTTTGCAGCACCCGGCCACGTTCTCGCTCTAATGCCTGCAGTCGGGCCAGAACATTCTGTACGCTGCTGTGCTGATCGGTATAACGTGCACGCAACTCGGTGAGCTCTGCCATCACGGTCACGATCGACTCTTCAATTTTCCCGATAACCGGGTCTGTTTGTGACAGGCGAATCGCCAGGCTGTATTGCGCGGCCTTAGCGCCGTCGAGCTCAATGCGTCTCTCGGCCAGCACGGACTGCAGTTCTGCCAGTCGTGATACGTTGGCGCTGTGTAGTGTGGGCAATTCGCTGGCATGTCGGTTTTTGTACTCGGCGAGTGCTGTTTCTGCTGCGAGCAGGTCGATGCTGCGTTGTTTAAGTTCCTTAGCGAGAAAGTTTTCTGATTGCAGGATGGATGAACGTTGTGGTGCCAGTACCCGTTCGACAAACCGCATACTGATCATCGACAGGGTTTCGACCATACGTCCGCGTTCCGGTGCGCGGTAGGTAATCTGAATCAGATTGTCCCCGACGAGACGCGCTTTCAGAGAACGGGACAGTTCGCTGATAATGGTGAGTTTGTCTTTTTCATCCATATCATCGTTGATCAGTTCCATCTTCCAGGCCACGCCCGCTAATACATGACGGCTATGTAACAGGGCGGTTAACGCGTCCATCCGGGCCTTCAGGTTGGTTGCGATGGAGAGGTCTTCCAGAAACGGATTGTGTTGTGATGCTTCCTGAAACAGGATGGTGGTTGACGTTTCGTATTGTTTTGGCGACAGCACGCCGACCGCGAGACCGATGAATGGCATCAAGAGGGCTGGGATCGCGATCATGTATCGGCGACGCCAGCCTGCCCATAGCAGAGAGGCTAGATTACGGACCAGTGTGCTGCGGATCATGATCGTATCCTACTCAGACTCTGAGACGCGGATCTGGTCCGGCTCGAGTGTGGGTTGCAGGGAAATGGCGGTTGTATGAGTACGTTTTTCCAGAAAACGACTGACTTTTATGCATCGCGAAACTGCGACTGATGCAGCCGTGACAGGGTCAGGAGTGGCCGAGGGCGCGCAATCAACCTGCAATGTTTGACTGGGTCGTGTATTGGCATAGCGATTCAGGGCATCTTGTTGGCTGGCTGTGAGTTCAAGGCTGGGGCTGGTGAAGCGAAGTTCCAGCGTCTTTTCGGTTTGTCCATTGGGCTGTGCGGACTGGCCCCGAGCACGCGACAGCATTTCAGATATGCTAATGGCTCCGGCTTGGCTTGATTGCTCGGCGTCTGCAGCCTGACGGGTGATCAGGTTGAGATCCGGGGTTTGTAAGGTGGTTGCACAGCCGGATGCCAGAGCAACGGTGCTGGTAAGTGCTGCGAATCGGATAGCTCTGATCAGGGCGGACATCATTATCTTTCTCCGTAGTAAACCTGCATACGTGCAGCGATTGGAAAAGAGATCGCAAAGTCTGGGCCAGAATCGAATTTAGATGTTGTTCAATATGCGATAGCCCTTATAAATAGGGCGTTTCAGGAGAGTTTGTAAACTTGAGCTAAGTGTATTTTCCAGGGTTGAAAGAGGATGAATGGTGTTGGATGACGTCCGATGTTCGATGAGCCTCTCAATTCGTTTCGCATTTTGCGAATAGCGGGGCAAGTTGCTGATTGAATACTTAGCAGAATAAAAAACAACCTGTATCAGACCCGGAATGTCCAATACAGGCTGAAGGGCCTGACCATAGATAGGGTGTTGCTCAGCCTTAGGCTGGGAGTGTTGAAAGTATGTGTTGCAGGTCTGATGCGCGTTGTAACCAACTTTCCTGGGCAACGCGCGCTTTGCGTGCCGCCCGTTCACGTGCACGAAACTCCGGGCTGTGTCGATACTGTTGCTCGATCATCGCGGCAAAAACGTCGGCTCGGTTGCTGATATGTATGAGGTCACGATAGCCGTCGAGTGCTGGAAAGTCGGTTGTGATCACTGGGCTGCCTGCTGCCAGATATTCCCGAAGTTTGAGAGGATTACAGGCGTCAATTTGTGCGTTGCGCTTAAAGGGAAGTAGTCCTGCGTCCCAGTGTTGGCAATAACCGGGCAGTTCGTGATGGGGTTTGGCGCCCAGCCAGCGGACGTTGGGTTCTGCCAGCAGCATACTGATATCGGTTTTCGCAGGGCCAATAAGGACAAAGGTCCAATTTGGCAGGCGTCGGGCAACGGCAGTAAAAAGCGACTGATCAAACCAGCCCGCGAGCGATCCGTAGAATCCGGCAACGGGTCCTGCAGGTAGATCTTTGGCGCGGGGTTTGCGTTTACCGAAGAGTTCAGTATCAACTCCGTGGGGTAACACTCTGGTTTTGTGACACGGAAATTTGTTTGCCAGAGCGTTGCTGGCTGTGATGATCAGGTCACATTTGTCTGCTAATTCCTGCTCCATGGCCATGACCGGAGTATGGTCAACACCGTCTAGTGCAGAAAAATCATCGCCACAATAGTAGATCGCTGCACGTTCGCCGAGTTTTCCTACCACATCCACGGCGGAGGGGAGGGACGTCCAAAGTAGCGGCTGACGATCACTTTGTTCAATCAGTGGGCGCAGTTTACGTACCAATAATGCTTGGTTGATCCGTCTGGCTGTATGGCTGCCAGGCCATGAGAGTGCGCGTGGCTGAATAATATGGGGCGGATGAGGCGCATTGCCTGCCGGTTTATTCATAGTGCGATGGGTTAACATCGCACGTGCTTTTTGGACTGCGCGTTTTAGATCCTGACGGTTGAACCGTGGGCGACGTAACCCTAATGAATTGACCCAAACGATCTCCTGTTCAGTCATCAAATGGTGGATCAGGTGCTGAGTGCTGCTTGGATGACGCCCCCAATCCTCGCCGAAAACCAGCATATCGATATTCATGCTGCACCTTTCCTTAGCTGCTCTGCGCCGCCGGTGGTGTCTGATTCTGCCGTGAGTGTCTTGATAACTTTGGCCGGTACGCCAGCGGCCAGAACATGTGCAGGCAGGTCACGTGTTACCACGCTACCGGCAGCAACAATCGTCCCTTCGCCAATAGTGACACCTTTCATGACTGTAACGTTTGAGCCCAGCCACACGTCCCGTTCCAGAATGATATCGCCGACCTGATCATCGGTGTCCGGTAATCCTTTCGCCCGGGCAGTCGGGTCGACAGGGTGGCCTGGGTAGCCCGCAAGAAAACCACGTCCGGCAATACGAACATTGTCACCGATAATCACTTTTGTACCTACGGCGATGGTGGTTTGCCAGCCAATCCCAACGTTCTTTCCGATCTTCAGAATGGGTGTCTCACGGCTGCTCCAGCGTCCAGAAAAGGTCGTATGGCCGGAGATTCTGCAGTCGTCGCTGATCTCAAGAGCAAGGCTGCCCTGAACCAATGGCATGCCGCCGTAAAGATAAAGTCGGCGACACGGTGCACTGAGACGGGTTTTGAACATCGGCGTCCAGTATGTGAACTGAATGAACCTGCTGAACAGGTTGCTGATCAGTTGATGTGTGATCCGTAGCGGTGTGTAGATAAGTGGGATACTGGGCATCTCAACATGACGCAGATTCCCGTGCAGACCTTTAATCGTCAGGGCGAGAGGGTGATCTGCGGTTTTTACCCATTGTTTGAGTGTCTGCAAATTATTCATATTCGGTCACCGGTTTAGCCAGGTTGAGAGGAAGGTCCATATCTGCACTTTTGGCACGCGCTGTGTGATAGGCAATGAGCTGCAACGCGGCAGCGTGCAGAATGGGACTGATAAGGGGGGGGATATCCGGGAGTTCTAACTTATCGACGTGTGATTGTTTCACCGCGTTTAAGCTGACCTTGTCTGCGAGTAAGATGGGCTTGATGTCGGGCGCGTAAACACTGAGCGTATCTGTCAGTGTTTTGAGTGTACGTTCATCCTGTGATGCCAGCGCCATGATGGGTATGTTGGTTTCAAGCAGGCTGATAGCACCGTGCTTCAGTTCTCCTGTGGCGATACCTTCAGCGTGGAGATGGCAGATCTCTTTGAACTTTAATGCGCCTTCCAGCGCTAAAGGATGGCTACACCCATAGCCCGTTAAGATGAGATGGCTATATGCGGCGAGTTGCTGACCTATACGTTGATAATGGGTCTCATCTGCGATCACCTGTTCGAGCATGGCCGGAAGGGTGAAAAGTAATTGGTGTAACCGGGTCGCCGCTGATAGCTCCAGTAACTGACGTTGCAGTGAGGCTTTGATGACCAAATTGGCTAGCGCAGCCAGTTGGCAGCAGAACGACTTGGTGGCAACCGTGCAGAGCTCTGGGCCTGCCTGGGTCGTAATACTGTAATCCGCTTCGTGGCTGATACTGCTGTTCTGTGTGTTCAGCACCGCGAGTACGTGTTGTTTCTGCTCGCGGGCGAAGCGAAGTGATTGCAGTGTGTCACTCGTTTCTCCGGACTGTGAAAGAACGATCGTGACACCATTGGATTTGAGTAGCGGGGGGCCGTATCGAAACTCTGATGCGATCAGCGCATCTACCGGGAGCGCGGCATAGGTTTCAAACCAGCTTTTTGCGATCAGTGCTGCGTGATAAGAGCTGCCGCTAGCGATGATTGTTAGGCGCTCAGCATCGAATAGCGACAACGGCAATGTTTGTAGCTGACGCTGTGTTGCGTTTAACGTACGCGAGATCGCTTCAGGTTGCTCATGAATTTCGCGATGATAAAACACCTGATTTTGTTGGTTATGCAAACGGGTGCTTTGAATTCGTTCCTGTATATGCCGGTGCACCTTCCGTCCGCTTTTTTCTCGTATGCTGATCCGATCAGTACTGATCCGGACCTGATCACCATCTTTCAGATACAGAATACGATTAAACTGATCGCCTAAAGCCCGCTCATCTGATGAAAGTCCAGAGCTCTGTCGTCCAATGCCCAGAACCAGAGGGCACCCACGTTGGGCGGCATAAAGATGGGAGGGGTCTGACCGGAACATAACCGCGACTGAAAACGTGCCATATGCCCGCTCAACCGCCCGGTTGAGCGCTTGTTCAGGATCATATCCGCGTCGCAGAAAGAGGCTGATCAGTTGAGGGAGGATTTCAATGCTGGGTGTATCTGAAAACGTGATACCTTCCGTTTCCAACCAGAACTGCAGGCTGCACAGATTATCGATCGAACCATGTTGGACGAGTGTCACATCTGCATTGATACCAGCGGTCGTTGCAAAAGACTCAGTATGTTTCTCGATATCCCAACGCCCGTGGCCGATGCCGGATACACCGGTGAGGCTGCTCTCAACGATTTGATCACCTAACAGCGCCAAATCATCACCGTGTTTCAGAATCCGAATCCCGGAGGGTGTCGTGATAGCGACTGCAACAGAATTGAAATCGGTATCCTGAATCTGGCTCAGACTGCTGAGCATTTCGGGCATTACATTCTGATGACCTATAAAGCCTAAAATTCCACACATCCTAAGTCTCCTTTTGCGTTGTAAATAAGATGTTGCAGAAGCTATGCCAAAATTTAACTGTTTGATTATTATGTGTTTTGTCGTTTATCGCTTTGTGAATTCTCATTTTGAGACGCGTGCTGAGAATGCTTGCTACTGTATTGCGAAAGGGCGACTGCTAAAGCCAGCAAAATGTAGATGGGCCATGTGAAGCCCATTGTTAGAAAGGTACCCGATACACAGAAACCGACGAGTCCCGCCTGGACGGACTGGGCACATGCATACAGACAGGGGCGATAGTAAGTCGCGTAGGAAGGAGAGAAGCTACGGGTGGTTTTGAGTCCGATACGGGCGATCAGAATGATCATCGTGACAAACATGCCTATTCCCAGCAGGCCGGTTTCAGCCATGACACCAAACCATGTGCTGTGTACTGCATGGTTTTTCCCATCCCAATGCGGGCTGTAGTCGAAGTAGTTGGATATAAAGTTGTTGATTCCGACGCCCGTTAGCGGGTGATGTATCGCCATCCCCATGGCGGCTTGCCAGGCATAGATACGCCCCATGGCAGATTCGTCGATGCCTTCCTCATGAGCGCCACCCGACGCACGGTCGCTCACTCCCGCTAGGATAAATAACAACCCTAGCGCGGCTCCGCCAACGCTGATGAGCAATGCTTTGTTTTCTATACGGCGCCAGGCGAATACACCGCTGACGGCACAGATGCCGAGTAACCCACCACGGCTTTGGGTGGCCACGATGGCACAGATAACAATGATAAATGTGATCAAGCCCAGTAATTTCCAGAGGCGGCCGAGTTCAGGTGTTAACAGCATTGCGAGTGCAAAACTGGCGGGGAACAACAGGACCAGAGAAAGATCATTTGGGTCACCCAGCATGGACCCTATACTTCGCCCAATCGTCACACGGGTACCTTCTACCAACTCCAGTCCGTTAGTTTTGTTGTGTAATGCGACTAACCCTACAGCGATACCGCTTACTGCCATGACGGCGAGTACTGCGCGAAATTGTGACTCTTTTTGCAGTAGCCAACTGATGGCAAACACCATCGCCGCAATTTTGACGTAAGTACCTGTCAGGCTGCTCATCGCAGCACTTCTGTTAGTAGCAAGCAACGCACCGATAACAACCAACAGAAAGAACACACTAAAAACCGCCAGTTCGCGACTCCAGAATACGCTTATACGCCGTGTGGCCAGATTGACGAATAGCGAGCCCAGCGTGCCAATCGCTAACAGTTGAGGAATGCGCAGCGGGTAAAGCTGTGGAAATACTTCATGCAGACGGAAGAACGAAAACGCGATAAAGGCCAAACAGAGTAGAAACGGCATCTGCAGGCCTGCCACCAGCAGCAGTGGTAAAAAGGCCACTGCTGCGACTGCGGGATGTGGCAGAAACCACCAGACCAGCGCGAGTAACAGTGTTAGTCCGGTTGAGACGCTGGCCTGTGACATTCTTCCGTTGGGTGAAGGGGCAATCATGGGGTGTTACCCCTGTAGCACAGTGCTATGGCGTTTCAGTGGGATCAGGCCCAGCATCACCGATGTGATTGCGAAACTGAGCAGCGCTCCCAGAGAAATGACGCCATTGAGCCAGGATAATGGCGATGAAGGGATGACGATCAGTGCTACCAGACACAGTAGCAACATCAGCGTTAGACGACGGATGGGATACGGAAGCGATAGAGTGCGTTGGCTGATGCGGTACATCATGATAAACCGCAGGGACAGTGCCAGCGTGGTTGCAGCGATGGCTCCCCACGCATGATATTCGGGAATCAGTGTCAGGTAGGCAGCCAAGGCTACGGCTGCCGCGACACCATCGATCAGGGCGGGGCGAACGGTGTTGCTTTCACTCATCGCGCCAAATCCGAGTGTTGATGTTGCGTTGTGTAACGCCGCCAGAGCCGCAAGCCACGGAATATACTGGATCGATTGATGATACGCTTCCGGTGTTAATACACGCACTAATGTTGGGCCCGCGGCTGCGATGATCAGACAGGAGAACATGGCGATTACGACCCCAATCGCCGCAAACTGCGCGCAACGCTGTGGACCGTTGGCCTCTTGTAGGCAGCTGAATCGGCGGGCGTGCCACCATAGGTCAAATGGTTGGATAAATACCGCAGTGATCAGGCCAAACTTGGCTGCCAGCGCGTACTGGGCCATCTCTGCTGTTCCTACCGCGTCCGCCAGAATCCAGCGATCAAAGCTACCTAATATGAATCCGGCCATACCAACGAAAATAAGTGGACCGCCATAGGCTGAATACATACGAAAACGCGTAAATTCGAAACGGATTCCGGTGTCCTGAAGTTGTTTCCAGATCAGCCAGCCACTGAGGCATAACGCGGAAAGCAGGGTGCCTGTTAAAACCCCGACTACCCCAAAGCCCATCATCAGTAGCGGAACCGCGATAGCCACCTGCAGTGCGACGCGACCTGCAGTTCCTAACAAATAAAGCCATGGATTTCCCTGCATTCTCAGCCAGGCAAGTGGTACCAGAATGGTGCCGACTAATGCCAGACTGGCAAGGATCAGTCGGGTTTCAACGATGGCGATCCCACCGGGTAGCAGTTGACTGATCTGTGGGGCAGCCAATTGCCCGATGATCAGCGCGAGCGCGCCCAGTGACAGTGCCATGCCGAAGATATTCGCGCTGGCTCGCCGACGTTCTACGGAATCTTCTTCGCTGCCCGCAAATCGAAACAGCGTTTCCGCCAAGCCCATGCCGATGACGATACTGAGCAGGTCAGCGAGTGTCTGCAGTACATCCAAACGACCGTAGTCAGCAGGTGTGAGGTAGTGTGTGGCTATGGGCACCATAATGAGCGCAAAGCCCTTGGACAGTGCTAGCGCGGCAGCATAGACAAGACTGTGCTGTAGGGCGCGGGGTAAATTGGTCAGTCGCGTAAGCATGGCTCCATCTCCTTGATCCTGACGATAAATGGATCATTGCGAAAAACAGGCCATACAGTTAAATATAATTAAAAACAATAGGTTATGGGGTGTTGTGAAAGTTGGATATTAGATTGATTCTGACGAGCGTTGAGGGATTCGCATTTTGCGAAACAGTTTGCGACTAGCGTGGTGTAAACAATTGCGATGAAAGCGGGTGCGTTGAGAGAGTATTGAATAGGAAATAATTACAAGGGGCCGGCAGAATGCTGCATACCGGCCCTGGTTTTCGATGGGTTATTTGGATTTACGCTTTCTTGCCCGGTTTGCGACGACGGTACATCACCATCATGCCAAACGCCATCAGCGCCATTCCTGACATACTTTTCCCCATTGCCGGTGCGGGAGCTGCTTGCATATTTATGACGGTTTGAGTGGTCGGAACAAAGGCATACATGGCATCTACCGGATCGGTACGAATACGAAATACAGCATCATTAAAGTCGTTGTCGCCATAGGGACGTACCAGATCTTCAAAGCCAATAATGATGTCATTGTCTGCTGACAAGGAGTTCATCATCGCAACGTGACGGGCGTTTTCGTCTGCATTGTCCAACGTGGCACTGGCACTATTTTCAGGGTTAAGGAAGTCCACTGTGTACATCGCCAGTGTATCCTTGTTGTTGTCCCAGCTATTTACCTTCTTACCGGACCAGGCATTCTGCAACACGAAGAAACCCATATTGGTACCTTCGGCAAAGGTCGCCCCTCCGGTCATGTCGAACTCCGTACCATTGATGTTAATGATACTCGCATCACCCAAAACAACCGTATCGCCCGCATTAAGGCTGCCGCCGCCCCCTGTTTCTGAGACGTTGTTAAAGATCATCTCTGCGGTAATACCGCTGATAGAAGTCAGCTCCTTAATCGCGACATGGCCGTTGCTATTGGCATCAATATC
>JAGSHA010000310.1 GCA_023954795.1 Oceanospirillaceae bacterium
ATATTATTTCCTATTGTGAAATATTGACATTATTGGAATAAATGTTCAGAGTTCGCTCCTTTCCTGAAGTGCCTGTTCTGGTGCTTTACGTCCAATTTTATTCTGGGATTTTTGATGAATGCGGTAATTGTTGCGGTGCTGACGATGTTGGTGCTGAGCTTGCTTCGTACGAACGTTGTAATGGCTCTTTTGTTGGGTGCTATGGCAGGTGGTCTGACAGGTGGTTTGGGGCTGCAAGGTACGGTCGATGCCTTTAACAGTGGTATCGGTGGTGGTGCGGGTGTGGCATTGAGCTATGCATTGTTGGGCGGTTTTGCTGTCGCGATCTCCAAGTCTGGTTTGCCGCATCTACTGGCTGACCGGGTTGTTGTGATGCTGGGAAGCAATCAGGATGCCCAGCGGGTTCGTATGGTGCGTACCGGGCTGATTATGCTGATTATGCTGGTCGCGATCTCTTCCCAAAACATAATGCCTATCCATATCGCGTTTATACCGATGTTGATTCCGCCACTGTTGCTGGTGATGGCAAAAATGCATCTGGACCGTCGCTTGATTGCCTGTGTGCTGACCTTTGGTCTGGTGACGCCTTATATGTTCTTGCCGGTGGGTTTTGGTGGCATCTTCCTGAATGAGATCCTGCTGAAAAACATTGCTGCAAACGGTTTATCCACAGAAGGCATCAGTGTTGTCAGTGCGATGGGTATACCTGCTTTGGGTATGCTGACAGGCCTGCTGATTGCAGTATTTATCAGCTACCGAGGCAAGCGTCGTTATGATCTGAGCAAGATTGAGGCGGTTGAAAATGGCGCGGCTGAAGTGTCAGGTGTACGTACCTTAGTTGCTATTGCTGCCATTGGTGTGGCATTCGGCGTGCAGCTGTATACGGGTTCCATGGTTCTGGGTGCGTTGTTGGGCTTTATCGTGTTCTCGGTTTCTGGCGTGGTGCGTTGGAACGAATCGGATGGGCTGCTGGTTGATGGTATGAAGATGATGGCAACCATCGGTTTCATCATGATTGCCGCCGCGGGGTTTGCTGAGGTACTGCGGGAAACCGGTGAAATTGCGAGTCTGGTCGAAAGCTCTGCGGGCTTTGTTGATGGCAATAAAGCGCTGGCAGCACTATTGATGCTGGTCGTAGGCTTGTTGATTACCATGGGTATTGGCTCTTCGTTTTCTACGATTCCGATTATCGCTGCTATCTACGTGCCTTTAGCGGTGCAGTTGGGCTTTTCGCCGTTGGCGGTCGTTGCGCTGGTAGGTACTGCCGGTGCGCTGGGTGATGCGGGGTCACCGGCGTCTGATTCTACATTGGGTCCGACCGCAGGTCTGAATGTAGATGGTCAGCACCGTCATATCTGGGATACGGTGGTACCAACGTTTGTTCACTTTAACCTGCCTTTGTTGATTGCGGGCTGGATCGCTGCGACGGTTCTTTAATCGAAGCATGCGTTCGGTGATCTGAACCAGATTAGGGCAAGTCGCTGAACACGAAGGCCGCACAGCAGGTGATGTTGTGCGGCTTTTTTATGTCTGGGGCGTAGCTGTCAAATCGACGCTTAAGCGATCTAGTCGCTCTTAAACGGTAGCCAGGTGGTTAGTTCGGCAATTTGCTCCCGCATCATTGCTTCTTCCTCATTCAGAAATCGGGCGATGGGTTCTCTGAAACCGGGCTCCTGAAGCCAGTGCACGGACCAGGTCTCAATCGGTTCAAAGCCCCGTTGAATTTTGTGTTCACCTTGAGCGCCGGGGTCAAAGCGTTCCAGTCCTTCCTGTATGCAGAATTCGATCCCTTGGTAATAGCATGTTTCAAAGTGCAGGCTATCGTACTCTTCCAGGCATCCCCAGTAGCGTCCATACAGCGTGGTTGCACTGCGCAGTGAAAGGGCGCCTGCGACGGCTTGATCATTAACGTATGCGACAACGAGGACCAGATGATCCGGCATTGTGTCGCGCAGTAGCGTAAAGAATTCGGGTGTCAGATAGCCTTTGCGACCGCGTTTGAGATAGGTGACCTGATAGAAATGGTAGAACCGATGGAGCAGCGCATCGCTAATATCCCCGTCGCTATAGGTGCGTAACTCGACGCCTTGATCGGATACTTTCTTGCGTTCTTTGCGTAAATTCTTGCGTTTACGGGAGTTGAAGCGTTCAAGGAAGTGGTCGAAGTCGCGGTAGCTGTGGTTGAACCAGTGGTACTGGCACCCCAGCCTTGGCATGATTTCGTCGGTTACAAATTGCTCGATTGTTTCTTTAGGTGCGAATAAACCGTGCCAGGACGAAGCGTTTAGTTTGGCAGCAATTTGTGGGATGGCGTCGCGTATTATTGGAATGATTGTATCCAGAGGCTGGCGGGTGCCAATCCGGGGGCCATGGGCAGGCGTGAAAGGGATGGATGTGACCAGCTTGGGGTAATAATCCAGATCATAGCGCGAGTAGGCATCCGCCCATGCCCAATCAAATACGTACTCGCCATATGAGTGCTGCTTTAGATAGATCGGCATCACGGCGACAGTTTCATCGCCGTCCTTCAGTGATAAGTGAAGGGGGAGCCATCCTGTGCCTTTTCCAACGCTGCCAGATTGCTCCAGTGCGTGCAGGAATTCGTATCGCAGGAAAGGATAGTCGGTGCCGCAGAGTCGATTCCAGATCTCGGGACCAATCGATTCAATGTTGTCAGTGAGCACGATATCAAGCATATTTGCCTATACTCTTACCTATTAGAGAACGACTAACGTCTGGAATTTTAAGTAAATTTCATCGGAGGAACCATGGACGAGCTGGAATTGGAATTTGAACTGCATCCTCAGCTGGCCGCAGATTGTATTGTAATGGGAGATTTCCCGCTGTGTCGCCTGCTGCTGATAAACGATGCAAACTATCCGTGGTTTATTCTGGTGCCGCGTCGTGCCGGAGCCACCGAAATTTATCACCTGTCAGAAGACGAACGCTGTCAAATGATCCACGAATCTTCGTTCTTGGCGGAGAATCTGGCTGATATTTTTGCCGCCAAAAAGATGAATGTGGCGTCGTTGGGTAATATGGTGCCGCAGCTGCATTTGCACCATATCGTGCGGCAGGAAGAAGATGCCGCATGGCCGGGCCCTGTGTGGGGTAAGGTGCCTGCTAAGCCTTATACGGATGAGCAAATTCATGAGATTCGACATAAAGTAGAGGTGTTGTTAACCAATACCGGAGAGGTGACGATCTCTCCTGAAGAGTCGTAACTTGCTGCAATCCTTCGCGTCGATCTGTCCGGGTCGGCGTTGTCAATTTCTTTACCTCGCTTAGGGCCTGTAACCTCCCTCCAAATCGGTTATAATCGCGCGTTTTCCAATAGAATAGATCTGAATCTGGAACGCGTTTTACGATGCCTATCTACGATTTTGAATGCAAAAGCTGCGGCCACGAGTTTGAGAAGCTGGTGATGCGTAGCGATGCGCCAGCGCCAAACTGCAAATCCTGCGACAGTGAACAGGTAGAGAAGAAAGTCTCTGCACCGGGATTTCGATTGTCAGGAAGTGGTTGGTACGAAACAGATTTTAAAACCGGTAAGAAGAAAAATCTTGCGGGTGACAGCGGCAGCGGCAGTTAAGCCTGCGGCCGAAAGCCAAATTAAATTTAGCTCTTACATCCGTTGAAACCGGATGTGTTGGTAACTTAACAGGAACAGGAAACTATGCGCAGCCATTATTGCGGCGATCTGAGAAAAGAACACGTTGGCGAAGAAATCACCCTGAACGGTTGGGTGCACCGTCGTCGTGACCACGGTGGTGTCATCTTTCTGGATGTGCGTGACCGTGAAGGTCTGACACAGGTTGTATTTGATCCGGATCGTGAAGAAAGCTTCGCGCTGGCAGACAGTGTACGTAACGAGTTTGTTATCGAAGTGCGTGGTCTGGTGCGTGATCGTCCGGAAGGTACTGTGAACCCGGATATGCCTACGGGTGAGATCGAAGTACTGGGCAAAGAGCTGGTTATCCTGAACAAAGCGGAAACGCCTCCATTCCAGCTGGATGAACACCAGCAGGTGGGTGAAGATGTGCGTCTGCGTCACCGTTATATCGATCTGCGTCGTCCAGAAATGCAGGACAAGCTGCGTTTCCGTTCTAAGGTGACTAACGCGATTCGTAACTATCTGGATGACAACGGCTTCCTGGATATCGAAACACCGATCCTGAACCGTGCAACACCTGAAGGCGCGCGTGACTATCTGGTGCCGAGCCGTACTCACGAAGGTAGCTTCTTTGCACTGCCGCAGTCGCCTCAGTTGTTCAAGCAGTTGCTGATGGTGGCGGGTTTTGACCGTTACTACCAGATTGCTAA
>JAGSHA010000411.1 GCA_023954795.1 Oceanospirillaceae bacterium
ATATGCTCAACGGCCACTCCCTGTTCAAAAAGTGCCAAACGTATTTTCCAGCAAAACGGACACTCCGGTTTGTCGTAGAGGCGTATTGCAGTCATAAATAGCTCCTCAATCAAGTGGGAGGAAATTCGAAGGGATCAATCTGTCTGTTAACAACGTGATGCGCGCAGTTCTCGCAACTCATCGAGGACGAAATCGATTCGGTCCTGTCCCCAGAAGATTTGTTCGCCAATCACAAAGGTTGGTACGCCAATCACCCCCAGCGTTGCAGCTTCTTCAGCATTACGCTCGAGCTGGCTGGCATAGGCGGTGTTGTCCAGTGCGGCGGAGAGTTCAGCGCGATCCAGTCCGATCTGCTCACCGACAGCAAGCAAGACTTGAGGATCACCAATGTCCTGACCTTCTGCCCACTCTTTACGCATGACTTCAATGAGATAGGGGCGCAGCAGTCCCTTTTCTTCCGCCAATAGAGAACCCATGCCGGCCAATGTTGGATCTGTCGTCGGCGGTGGGGGCGTAAGAGGGATACCCAGGCGCTTAGCGAATCGGGCAATGTCCTGACGCGCCAATGGCATTTTGTTTTTTGCGCGGTCCGGGGAGGAACGCAGGTCCCAGCTGCCCACCGGACGCCAGATTAGGTTGGTGTTGAAATCATCAACGATGGGCCAGAGTGTTTTGCTGGCAAGGTAGCAGTAGGGACTGCGGAAATTAAAGAACAGCTTAACGTCTATGGGGGTCGTCATCGTCAGTCTCCTCAGGATCATTAGTAACAAGAGTAGCCTGTGTGCTATTTTTCGATAAGTGTCAAAGCTGTCATATAACCTGTGAATATAATTCACAGGCAGGGGTGGAACATTGGATAAGCTCAGTGAAATGCAGGTGTTTGTAGCGGCGGTCAGGTCTGGCAGCTTTTCAGCGGCGGGTCGCCAACTGGAGTTATCTCCCTCTGCGGTGAGTAAACTGATTTCGCGCATGGAGTCGCGGTTGGGGGTGCGCTTGCTGAATCGCACAACACGGACATTAAGCCTGACGGAAGGTGGACAGGTTTACTTTCAACGCTGTATCGAGATCATTCAGGATGTTGAATCGGCAGAAGATGCACTCAGCGGATTCGGTCAGGTTCCCAAAGGGACATTGCGCATCAATAGCTCAGCAGGATTCGCCCGCCATCAGCTGATCCCGCAGTTATCCGAATTTCAGGCGATGTATCCAGATATTGATATCGAATTACAGCTGAGTGGTTTGTCCGTTGACCTGATTGGTGAGCGGGTGGATGTGGCGATTCGGTTAGGATCGTTGGAGGATACCAGTCTGGTGGCGCGGAAGTTGGGGGAGAGCCAAAGGATTGTGTGTGCCAGTCCGGCTTATATTGAAACGCATGGTCAACCGGAAACCCCTGATGAATTGAAACAGCACCAGTGTCTGCGTTTATCCACGAGCGATTCCTTCAATCATTGGCACTTTAAATGCCAAGGTACGCGTGAGGTGATCGATATCGACCATGGGTTTGTGACGGATAATGTGGAAGCATTGCATGAATACGCACGGATGGGTGGCGGAATCGCGCGATTATCGAGTTTTATGGTGGCGGGTGATATTGAAGCGGGTCGCTTGATCCCGTTGTTAAGACACTATGATATTGATAAGCAGCAGATCCATGTACTCTACACCCACCGTAAGTATCTACCGGCTAAAATCCGCGTATTTGTCGATTTTCTGTTGCAGAAGTTTGTGCCTACCGCACCCTGGACTTGAGTGTTTGTCCGATTTTTCATGATTTGCTCAATAGCTTTACCGATTGATGATTTGCTTAAGGCTTATACCGATTGCTTGACGATTTCATCAATTTTCCCCATAAATCCCACGGATATAGATTTTTCCTTTCAGATTTTGATTCCTTCTCCAAAATAATATTTTTCCCCTGAAGCCCGTAATTACGCGTGGTACAGCGCTTTTTTAAAGCAGTCAGCCAATAAGATTGAGAACTGGCACGGCCGTTGCTCTTACCTGTTTGAGTAGGTGTGTTTACACCGCAATCAAGACTTTTGGTGAAGTAAGCGATGACGTCAATAATTAGAAAAAAACGCGTCGAGGCCGTGGACAGTTCTGTTGTTACTCCACACGCTTCCTACGCAAAACCTGTTAAAGGAATTCTGGCTGCAGCGTTTTTACCGCTGGCTCTGACCGGCTGTGAAGCGCCTCTTAATCTTGAAGGTGTAGATAAAGAGCAGGCCAAGTCCGTACGTCGTACCGATCAGTTTCAGGCTGTTGCTGCAAACGACTCCACCGTACTGGCGGTGGGCAGTGATGGCATTGTTCTTACCAGCCCTCGTAACAACATCAGCTGGACCCGCCAGCTGATCGAATCTCAGCCAAGCCTTGTTGATGTCGAGTCCTGCCCGGATCAGAGTTTTGCCGCGTTAGGCATGGATGGACAGGTGTGGTTTGCTGATGCCAAAGGTGAAAACTGGACGCCATCACCGATTGGCACTCAGGAAAACGTACTGTCACTTGCCTGCGGCCCGGACAACAGTGTCTGGGTAACGGCTAGCTTCTCAACGATCATCAACAGTAAAGATAAAGGTGCCAGCTGGAGTGAGATCACTCTGGACGAGGATTCTCAGCTGACCGACGTTAAGTTTATCGATGAAAACACGCTGGTGATTGCCGGTGAGTTTGGTTTGGTAGTTAAGAGTACTGACGGCGGTGCTTCCTGGTCAGCGCCAGAATATATGCCAAACGATTTTTACCCACAGGGTATTCACTTTGCCAATGCCAACGAAGGTTGGGCAGCGGGCCTGAGTGGACAGATCCTTCATACCACTGACGGTGGTCTGAGCTGGCAACAGCAAACGACACCGACCGAATCCCCTCTTTATAGCTTTCATGCACTGGGCGAACGTCTGTTTGTGATGGGTGATCACGGCAACGTACTTGAGCTTAACGGTCAGGGCTGGAAACGCATTGATGCGCCAAAAATCCCGGTATATCTACGCGATGCACAAGCGCTGAGTGACAAGCAACTGCTGGTCGCTGGCGGCTGGGGCTCGCTGTTTACCGTCGACGTTCAATAATAATTACAGGTCTGAAGCATCATGGATAAAAAGTCTGCAGACGCTCACAAGGCGACGCACTTTCTACATAATCTGGATGAATCGGTATTCCGTCGTCCTAAAACGATTCTGGGCATTATTCTGGCGATTACCCTGTTCTTCGCCTATCAGATCCCCAGCGTCAAGATGTACTCCGACTTTGCGGACCTGTTGCCGCAGAGCCATCCATATATCGAGCTGCACAACGAGATTAAGTCCTCCTTTGGTGGCGCCAACGTGATCATCGTTGGGGTTGAGGTGGAGAACGGCGAT
>JAGSHA010000145.1 GCA_023954795.1 Oceanospirillaceae bacterium
CAGGCGGATGAACATCAGGATAGTGTGCAGCTGATGACACTGCACTCAGCGAAAGGCCTCGAGTTCCCGCTGGTATTCCTGGCAGGGATGGAGGAAGGTCTCTTCCCGCATAAGATGTCTGCCGAAGAACCGGGACGGCTCGAAGAGGAGCGCCGCCTTTGCTACGTGGGCATTACCCGCGCCATGAAGAAACTGCATATTACCTACGCAGAGTCGCGCCGCCTGCACGGTCAGGAAACCTTTAACCGTCCTTCACGTTTTATTCGTGAGATCCCGGACCACTTGCTGGAAGAGGTGCGCCTGAATGCTTCGGTATCACGCCCAATCTCAGCACGTCCCGAAAAATCCAGTCTGTTTGGTGGCAATAGCTCGCTCTCCAGCGCTGAGATCCCAGCCACTAATCTGTCGTTGGGGCAACGGGTGAACCATCAGAAATTTGGCGAAGGGACCGTCCTCAACTTTGAAGGCTCGGGACCCAAAGCACGGGTACAGGTCAATTTCGACTTTGAAGGGCCAAAATGGCTGGTTGTTGGCTTTGCCAATCTACAACCGCTGTAAACTCCATAGCTCCAGACAATAAAAAAGGCTGCAAACGCAGCCTTTTTTATTTATGAATCATTCACTTAGCAGGATAAGCCAACCATCAGCGGCGGCAGGCTTTCGTGCTGCCAGCGCTGCACACAGTAACCTTCAACCACGATGACTTCACATTCATCACCTTTGTTTAAGCGCCCCTGCATATGGCTTTTCAGGATTTCAATCAGCTGTTCGGTATCGGCTGCACTGACAAACCGGTTGATAAAATGACTGAAGCCATAGGCTTCATCGTAGATGCTCAGCACAACGCGATTGACGGCTTTGACACTCGGAGCATGACTAAAAATATCCTGCTTACGGTCGAAATCGCCTTGATGAATCCATAGGCACGGCTCCGGTTCCAGAATTTCAAGGCCATGCTTGGTTGTCATCATGTATTCCCAGAGACGGAAATTTTCCATCTCAACAAGGCGCATCCGTTGCTCCCCATTGTCGTTCTGGGTAAAACACTGAACCAACTTCTGGGACTGCTGATACTCCAGCAATGGCACTGCATCCAGCGTGTCATCAAACGCAGTTTTCTTCGTGCTGCTCAAAACGAAGTCTCCTATTAAAGCGACGGCCGGTCTTCCTGACCCGCACAGTTAGCTCAAAAGTCTAGGTGCAGAAATATGAAACTGCAATCCATCTTGTGAGGAACGATGATTACGATCAACCGTTGTTTACACTATCATACTTCTGAACAAGATAAGGACCTTCTCACTTATGCTGCATCGGATCTGGCTGTTCTTCTTTCTGGCTGCGTTTGCCGGTGGCCTCTATCAATGGCTCTGGCTGGACGACGCAGAAGTATTTCAACGCCTGGTGCAATCAACCTTTGATATGTCCAGACTGTCCGTTGAACTGGCGATTGGTCTGATCGGTACCCTCGCCTTCTGGCTGGGCATCATGAAGCTGGCTGAAGCCGCCGGTCTGATCGACAAGCTTGCCCGCGTGCTGACCCCCCTGTTTACCCGGCTGATGCCGGACCTGCCTCCACGGCATCCTGCGATTGGCTCAATGACCATGAACTTGTCTGCCAATATGCTGGGGCTGGATAACGCGGCGACCCCACTGGGTTTAAAAGCGATGCAGGACCTGCAAAGCCTGAACCCGCAGAAAGACACCGCCAGCAACGCTCAAATTCTGTTTTTGGTGCTCAACACCTCGTCGGTCACACTGTTTCCAATTACCGTGTTTCTGTATCGGGCACAGCAAGGGGCAGCCAACCCCACCGATGTCTTCATTCCTATTCTGATCGCCACCGCCTGCTCTACGCTCGCCGGACTTTTAGCGGTTTCATGGGTACAAAAGATCCGGCTCTGGGATCGTATTACGCTGTTATACCTGGGCGGTTTCGCCGCCGTATTACTGGCCTCTGTCGCGTACTTCAGCACATTGGCGGTGGATGAGTTACAGCGCCAATCATCCCTGGTCGGCAATCTACTGATCTTCAGCATCATTATTTTCTTTCTGGTCAGTGCCCATCGAAAAGGGGTCAATATCTACGAGACCTTTATCGAGGGTGCTAAACAGGGATTTAATGTCGCGATCCTGATCATCCCCTACCTGCTGGCCATGTTGGTAGCCATCGGTGTACTTCGGGCCAGTGGTGCATTGGACGGGTTTGTGTGGTTGTTACGTGAGGGCGTCGCGTTATTCGGGCTGGACACACGTTTTGCGGAGGCACTGCCCACCGCCATTATGAAACCGCTGTCCGGTTCCGGCGCACGGGCGATGATGCTGGAAACCATGCATTCGCAGGGGGTAGATTCTTTTGCCGCCCACGTGGCATCCATTATTCAGGGCTCAACCGAAACCACCTTTTATGTATTGGCGGTCTATTTTGGCTCGGTCGGCATTCGTCATACCCGACATGCAGTGGCGTGTGGTCTGACAGCAGATTTAGCCGGTATTATTGCGGCTATCACATGTGGGTATTGGTTTTTTGGGTAGCCAATGGCTTATGCGAGAGCGTTATCCTGACCAGATAACGCTGGGTGGGTGAGGCAACATATGAACATGTGTACCTCCATCACGGATCAAGCCTGATCAGGCAAGACCGCGCCTCTGTTACTTGCGCGACCGGATGGTTAACCGAAATCGATCGCCCGGATATGGCCATGACCGTCAATCGCCACCTGCACACACTCGGCTTCCGTCACTTTACGGACATCACTGCCGTCCGGACAACGTCCCCAGACTTCGACGCGAATGCGCAATGAACTGCGTCCGGACTCTAATACCCGGGTGTAAAAGGACAGTACAGTACCCACTAGCACCGGTGACATGAATTCCATGCTACCAACGGACACCGTTGCCACCCGACCGCTGGTTACTTCGGCCGCCTTAATCTCCGCCGCCAGTACAATCTGGGACGATACCCAGCCACCATAGACATCACCAAACATGTTGGTGGCCTGAGGATCGGCAGGCAGTGTCAGGGTAAGCTGACCTTCCGGTGACAAGATCTGATCTTCATTGTTGTTCATCATGGCGCGTTCCACTTGGGGTACTTTGTAACATCGTAACATTTGCAGTGTACCGGACTTTAGAGTGTCTTACCGATACCTACTATTCGGGTCTGCTATGCAGCAAGGCTCCCTATATAGACAGCAAAACAGGGCACTTTGCTGAATGCGGGCACCTGCCGTGCCCAAGGTAACACCCGATTACAACTAAAGTCTACACATTATAGACCCTCGGTATCTCTGCTTTAGATCAGGACTTTTTCACCCGAAAGTCATTCATGAACCCACATGTCATATGAATGTCACAAATCGATTTTATAGTAGCCTCCATCGCAAAATTCAAACCAAATTATTCTCTCTGGAGATTCTGATGAAACCGATGAAGAAGCTGTTTGCAGCTGTTGCTATCTCTGCAACCTGCATGACTGCAAACGCTGCAGATCTGCTGGACAAAAACCTGCCTACTTACCAGAAAGCGTCTGGTGTATCTGGAAACCTGTCTTCTGTAGGTTCTGATACTCTGGCAAACCTGATGACCCTGTGGGCTGAAGAGTTCAAGCGTAACTACCCGAACGTTAACATCCAGATTCAGGCTGCGGGTTCCTCTACGGCACCTCCAGCGCTGACTGAAGGCACGTCTAACCTGGGTCCTATGTCTCGTAAGATGAAAGACAAAGAGATTGCCGCGTTTGAGAAGAAGTTCGGTTACAAGCCAACTCCAGTCGCTGTGGCTATCGACGCCCTGGCGGTATACGCACACAAAGACAACCCAGTTAAAGGCCTGACGATTCCTCAGGTTGACGCTATCTTCTCCTCCACACGTAAATGTGGCAACGCAGCAGACATCACCAAATGGGGCGATGCAGGCGTAGAAGGTACTCTGGCGGGTAAGAGCATCCAGATCTTCGGTCGTAACTCCGTATCCGGTACTTACGGTTACTTCAAGAAGAAAGCGCTGTGTAAAGGTGACTTCAAAAACAACGTAAACGAGCAGCCAGGTTCTGCTTCCGTTGTACAGTCCGTTTCCACTTCCCTGAACGGCATCGGTTACTCCGGTATCGGTTACAAAACATCTTCCGTACGTGCCCTGCCACTGGCGAAGAAGCCTGGTCAGAAGTTTGTTGCGGCAACGCCAGAAAACTCTCTGAACGGCTCTTACCCGCTGGCACGTTCCCTGTACGTATATGTGAACAAAAAGCCTGGTCAGCCGATGTCTCCACTGGAGCGTGAGTTCCTGAAGATGGTGATGTCTAAAGTGGGTCAGGAAGTTGTTATCAAAGACGGCTACATCCCACTGCCAGCTAAGCTGGTAGAAAAACAGATGTCTGCTCTGGGCCTGTAATCCCACAGATCATCTGACGAGATCTTAGGGTCTCACGATTAAAGGGGGGTTCCGAAAGGACCCCCCGTTTGCGTTAGTGTGCTTCGTGTAACACAAGCGTAACAAACTTGTCTTATTGTACGCCCGACGCTAATTTCAGGACCTCTCAGGACCTTTTGTGCCATGAGCATTGATAACACATCCCTAGCCACCGAACTCGATTTCGACACGCCAGCGGCCAAACGTCTGCGCAAATTTCGCGCGTTTAAAGACAAGTCGGCTTCTGTTGGTATCGCCTTTGGCGGTATCAGTGTCATCGTCGCAATCCTACTGATCTTCTTCTACCTGCTGTATGAAGTTGCGCCCCTGTTCCACTCTGCCGAAATCAAACAATGGCAGGTGAACGGTCAGGCTGCAGCACCGTATGAAGCCCCGGGTCGCGGAAAAACCCTCTATCTGACCATGGAAGAGCAAGCCGAGATTGGTCTGCGTGTAACAGATCAGGGGGAGATCATTTTCTTCGATACACGTACCGGAGACATCCTGCAGCAGCAGAATATCCCGGTACCTGCAGGTACGGAGATCACCAGCTTTGCTCTGGCTTCAGACGCCAGCCGCATCTTTGCGGTCGGTCTGAGCGACGGTAAAGTCCTTGCGATGAAACACAGCTACAAATCCACTTACCCGGATGGCAAACGTGTTATCACTCCATTCCTCGAGTTCCCGTTTGGCGAAGAGCCTCTCGCTGTAGCCAACAGCCCTGTGACCGAACTGGCACTGAATGGCGATGAAGAAGCATGGCGGATCATCGCCAGTACCGAACAAGGTCTGGCACTGGCAAACCTGAGCTTTGACGAGAACTTCATCACCGGTGAAGTCGAAACCACGATCGATACTGAAGCGCTGCCAAAATTGCGTGTCCCTGTCAGCAAGCTACTGCTGATGCCGGATCGCCGCTGGTTGCTGATTTCAGGCAACGACAACAAGCTGGCGGTTATGGATCTCGCCGCGGATGGTTCAGAAACCACTCAGATTCTGGATGCGTCTACCGGTAACATCACTGGCTTTAGCTTGCTGCTGGGTGGTAACTCTCTGATGGTCGCCGACGATAATGGCGACATCAGCCAGTGGTTCCTGATTCGTGACGACAAAAACACCTGGCGTCTGAACAAGATTCGCTCATTTGAAGGCGGTACCGCCGCGATCAATGGCATGTCGATGGAACACCGTCGTAAAGGTTTTGCCACCATTGATACCAACGGTAGCCTGCGCCTGTATAACTCAACCGCCAACCGCAACGTGCTGACCGAGCAGGTGGTAACAGGCACAGCCTCTACTATTGCACTGTCTCCGCGCTCTAACGCCTTGCTGGTTGAGCAGGACAATAAACTGTCATTTTGGTTGATCGACAACGAGCACCCGGAAGTATCCTGGGATGCGTTGTGGGGTGAGGTTTGGTACGAAGGTTATCAGGAACCTGATTACACCTGGCAGTCCTCGGCATCCACTAACGACTTTGAGCCTAAATACAGCCTGATGCCGCTGGCCTTTGGTACGCTGAAAGCAGCGTTCTACGCCATGCTGCTGGCAACACCGTTGGCAATTTGTGGAGCAATCTACACCGCCTACTTTATGGTTCCGGCGCTGCGTCGTAAGGTGAAACCATTCATCGAACTGATGGAAGCACTGCCAACCGTTATTCTGGGTTTCCTGGCGGGTCTCTGGTTGGCACCGTTTATGGAAACCAACCTGACCGGCATCTTTGTCTGTCTGTTGATGATACCGGCCGCCATACTGACCTTTGCATTTGCCTGGGCAAGTATGCCTAAGCATATCCGCTACCTGATCCCTGAGGGCTGGGATACGGCCATGCTGATCCCGGTAATCATTCTGGCAACCTTCTTTGGTCTCTGGATCGCCGACGGTGTTGAGCAGGTGCTGTTCGCCGGTGATATGCGCGAATGGATCACAACTGAACTGGGCATCAACTACGACCAGCGTAACGCTCTGGTTGTTGGTATCGCGATGGGCTTTGCGGTTATCCCAACCATCTTCTCTATCACCGAGGACGCGATCTTCGCCGTACCCAAACACCTGAGTTACGGCTCTCTGGCACTGGGTGCGACCCCATGGCAGACACTGGTACGCGTTGTGATGCCAACTGCCAGCCCGGGTATTTTCTCAGCGGTGATGATCGGTATGGGTCGTGCGGTAGGCGAAACCATGATCGTACTGATGGCAACCGGTAACACCCCCATCATGGACATCAACATCTTTGAAGGTATGCGTACACTGGCAGCAAACATCGCAGTGGAGATGCCGGAATCTGAAGTGGGCAGTACCCATTTCCGTATTCTGTTCCTGGCGGCCTTTGTGCTCTTCCTGTTCACCTTCATGGTGAATACGTTGGCCGAGACCATTCGTCAGCACCTTCGCAAGAAGTATGGCTCTCTGTAAGCCGGCTTGATTGAGGAATATAACCGATGCGAGTTTCATTAAAAGAATGGACTAAATCCGGCGAGCCGTGGGTTTGGTTAAACGCCGGTGCCGTTGCGATCTGTCTGATCATGGTGGTTGGCCTGTTGTCCCTGATTGCGGTACGTGGTTTAGGTCACTTCTGGCCTGCCAACATCCATCAGGCAGACTACACCGAAAACGGCAACACCCTGCGTATGGCGGGCGAGCTGGTTGAGATTGAAAATGTACCTGCGGCTCAGCTGCGCGAAAGCGGCGTGAACGTGCCTGAAGGCCTCGAGTTCATGCAGCGAGACCTGATGAAGATTGGTAACCGTGATGTGGGCGGTTCTGACTTTATCTGGGTACTGGACGACTTCATGCTGAACCGCAGCACACCTGAGATGATGTTTGCGGCAGAACGTCGTGAGTGGGGTAACTTCTACGGTTACCTGCGCAGCCTGAAAGAGAACGGCCAGGTTGTTGCCAGCCACGATGGTTACGAGAAAAACGCGGAATACATGAATGTCTGGAACAAATTCCAGGCGAGTATCGACCGCGCACTCGATCTGCATCACCAGATCGAAGAGATCGAAAAAGACGACATCGGTGCGATCAACTACGAGCTTGAGCGCCTGCGCCTGAAGGAACGCTCACTGCAGCTGAAAGAGGTGACGGATCAGTCCCGCTATGCCGAGATCGATCAGCGCCGTAAAGAGCTGGATGTAGAATACCAGAGCCTGCAGCAAGTCCTGCTGGATCTGTACACACA
>JAGSHA010000127.1 GCA_023954795.1 Oceanospirillaceae bacterium
AGGTAAGCCCTTATCGCGCAGATAGTCCGGGTTGAATAGCTTACTTTGATAACGTGCAGCCCCATCACACAAAATCGTCACAATGGTGTGACCCGGTCCCAGCTTTTTAGCAACATGCACGGCCCCTGCCACATTGATCCCACTGGAGCCCCCTAAGGCCAATCCTTCCTCCTGCAACAGATCAAAGACGTAGGCCATCGCTTCTTCGTCGGGGATTTGAAAAGCCCCATCCGGTACAAAACCTTGCAGGTTGGCCGTCACCCGACTTTGCCCAATCCCCTCCATCACCGAACTACCATTCGCCTGTAACTCACCATAGGTGTAAAAGTGGTACAACGAGGCCCCCATCGGATCACTCAGGAACACCTTCACGTCAGGGTTATGATTTCTGAGTGCCGATCCAACACCTGCCAAGGTTCCCCCGGTTCCGACAGCGCAGCAAAACGCATCGATCTTTCCTTGTGTCTGATCCCAGATCTCCTGACCTGTCGTTTGATAGTGCACATCGCGATTGGCCGTATTATCGAACTGATTGGCCCAAATGGCATTGCCGTGTTGTTGAAACTCAATGGCAAGGCGTTTTGCCACTTTTGTATAGTGATTGTCATCCGCAAACGGCACCGCAGGCACCAGCTTCAAATCAGCATTGAATAAACGTAACGCATCCCGCTTTTCCTGACTCTGGGTTTCCGGCATCACGATCATGGTATGGAGGCCTAGCGCATTACCCACCAGCGCCAGTCCGATACCTGTATTGCCTGCAGTGCCTTCGACCACATGTCCGCCGGATTTCAGTAACCCTGCCCGCATCGCCTGCCTGACAATACCCAACGCCGTGCGATCCTTCACAGAGCCCCCTGGGTTCATAAATTCAGCTTTGCCGTAAATATCACAGCCGGTTAGCTTAGACACTTTGTTCAGACGTACCAGAGGTGTATTACCGATCAGTTCAAGTAGCCCGGATGCAGCAGCAGACATAACCATACTCCCGTTCTTCAGGACGCTAGAATTGAGTCCGATACGTTTTTTATGAGGCCGTCAGACTCACCTGCAGGCACCCTGGGTGTTTACGGAAAGTATGGCACGCCAGACCGGAGTGCGCCTTGCCGCCATCCATCGCCAGGATACAGGCACAACACATACAGTAAACAGCATCAAAACACAGGGAAAAGTTACCCACACATACTGTGCATAACTACGGGGATTGTTTTTGGGTAGATTGCCAACAGCCAGATAATACGGGCACTTCAGCATTTTGAACAAAATACGTTCACCCACCAATAACGCACTAAATATCAATAAGTTACACGAGCTACTTATTATTTAAGTTTCAATATTAGCGTTAACTGTCAACAGCAGGTTCGGTATTTTTTCCCTGTGAAAAACATTTCTGGAGGCTTGATATTTGTATTTTTTTTAGCGTTGGAAATTCTCGCTACAACAGACACAAAAAACCCCGTTCAGTCACCTGAACAGGGTTCAAAGAAATAGACAATGTCTGAATCAGGCACAGTCAGTCTGATGGAATTTCAATCTCGATATGGCCTTTAGGTACGCAGCAGCATGTCAGAATCTCATCATCCTGAAGGTCAAACAACGCATCCTGCACCTGAGTCACTTCACCTTCAATCAACCGCACTTTACAGCAACCACAGTAACCACCACGGCAACTGTACGGCGCATCGATCTCCTGCGCTTCCAGCGAATCAAGTAAGGAAAACTCATACTGGTAATAGAAGGTGTGATGATGGTTTACCTTTATTCGAGGGATACCAGACATCACTACATCCTCCTTTTCCTTATAGATCGAATCCATCAAAATCGTCATCGCCTACCTCGTTATCAATCTGCCCCACCAGATAGGAACTGATCTCAGACTCCTGTGGCGCAACCTGTACGTTGTCGCTCACTAACCAGGCATTCATCCATGGCAGAGGGTTCTGACGATCAGCAAAGATTGGAGTCAGATTCAGTGCTTTCATACGAACATTGGTGATGTACTCAACGTAATCACCCAAAATCTTAGCATTCAGACCAATCATCGAACCCGAGCTGAACAGGTATTCAGCCCAGTCACGTTCTTGCTCTGCCGCTTCACGGAAGATCTCGTAGACCTCCTCTTCACATTCAGCGGCGATCTCTTTCATTTCCGGATCATCAGCACCCGAGGCCATGATATTCAGCATCTGCTGAGTACCCGCCAGGTGCAACGCTTCGTCACGCGCGATCAGCTTAATGATCTTCGCGTTACCTTCCATGATGGCACGCTCGGCAAACGCGAAAGAGCAGGCAAAACTCACATAGAAACGGATCGCTTCCAGCACGTTAACGGTCACCAACGTCAGATAGAGCTTACGCTTCAGGTTGCGCATGCTGGCATCGAAGACTTTACCGTTGATCGTATGTACGCCCTCACCAACGGTGTTGCGTACGCTCACCAACTCGATTAGCTCATCGTACAAACGCGTCACAGAATCGGCACGTTTGATGATCTCGTCATTCGTCACGATGGTATCAAACACTTCGGAAGGCTCAGTGATGATATTACGGATGATATGCGTGTAAGAGCGGCTGTGAATGGTTTCACTGAATGCCCAGGTTTCAAACCAGGTTTCCAGTTCCGGCAGAGACACAATTGGCAAGAACGCGATATTCGGAGAACGTCCCTGAACGGAATCCAGCAACGTCTGGTATTTCAGGTTACTCAGGAAGATATGTTTTTCATGCTCAGGCATCTGCATGAAATCTTTACGGTCAGTGCTGAGATCCACCTCTTCCGGACGCCAGAAGAAGGAAAGCTGCTTTTCAATCAGCTTCTCAAAGAATGGATATTTCTGTCTGTCATAACGGGCAACATTCACACTGCGGCCAAAAAACATTGGCTCTTTGGTTGCATCATGGGCGCTATGGCTAAACGTAGAGTACGACATCGTTGTCCTGAATTACCTGAAAAATACTATTCGATATGGAGAGGCATGACTCAATGAATATAAGCCATGCCGGGTATGTAACTGCTTACAACTACAGTTTACATGCACCACCTTCACAACCACCATTGTCTTCATGCTGGTCGGTCGCACCGTCACGGGTGTTGTGGTAGTAGAGGGTTTTCACACCATTTTTATAGGCCGTCAGCAGATCTTGCAGGAGCTGCTTCATCGGTACCTTATCACCCGGGAACTTCGCAGGATCATAGTTGGTGTTGGCAGAGATAGACTGGTCAACAAACTTCTGCATGATGCCCACCAGCTGCAGATAGCCGTTGTTGTTCGGGATATCCCACAGCAATTCGTACTGATTTTTCAGTTCGCTAAACTCTGGGACAACCTGCTTCATGATGCCGTCTTTGCTGGCTTTAACAGACACAAATCCACGTGGTGGCTCGATACCATTGGTGGAATTGGTAATCTGTGAAGAGGTTTCACATGGCATCAGCGCGGTCAGTGTACTGTTACGTAAACCAAACTCGCGGATATCTTCACGCAATGTTTCCCAGAACTGGTGCAGCGGCTCTTCGCAGAAGTCATCCACTTCACGCTTGTAGGTATCGATTGGCAACAGACCTTTAGAGTACACGGTCTCGTTAAACTTCGGACAAGCACCACGCTCTTTCGCCAGTTCGTTGGACGCTTTCAGCAGGAAGTACTGGATAGACTCAAACGTCTTGTGAACCAGACCATTGGCAGAGCCATCAGAGTAACGCACACCGTTCTTCGCCAGATAGTAAGCAAAGTTAGTCACACCGACACCCAATGGGCGACGGGACATAGTCGAAGTGTGAGCCGCTTTGATCGGATAGTCCTGATAATCCAGCAGGTTATCCAGTGCACGCACAATCAGATCAGCCAGGTTTTCCAGCTCATCCAGATTCTCCAGCGCTCCCAGGTTGAACGCCGACAGCGTACAAAGAGCAATCTCACCATTTTCATCGTTGAAGTCGTTCAACGGCTTCGTTGGCAGTGCAATTTCCAGACACAGGTTGGACTGCTTCACCGGTGCAACTGCCGGATCAAACGGGCTATGTGTATTACAATGGTCGACGTTCTGAATATAGATACGTCCGGTAGATGCACGCTCAGACGCCAGCAGACCAAACAGCTCAACCGCTTTGATGCTTTGCTTACGGATGCTGACATCCTGCTCATATTTCACGTACAGACGCTCGAACTCGTCCTGATCGGCGAAAAAGGCATCATACAAGCCAGGAACTTCGTCCGGGCTGAACAGGGTAATATTGCCGCCCTTGATCAAGCGGGTGTACATCAGCTTATTAAGCTGTACGCCGTAATCCAGATGGCGTACGCGGTTCTCTTCAACACCACGGTTGTTTTTCAGAACCAGCAGAGACTCAACTTCCAGATGCCACATCGGGTAGAACAAGGTCGCTGCTCCACCGCGCACACCACCCTGAGAGCACGATTTAACGGCTGTCTGGAAGTGCTTATAGAACGGAATACATCCGGTGTGGAACGCTTCACCGTTACGAATCGGGCTACCAATCGCACGGATACGACCAGCATTGATACCAATACCCGCACGCTGAGATACGTACTTAACGATAGAGGAAGAAGTCGCATTGATTGAATCCAGGCTATCGCCACACTCAATCAATACACAGGAGCTGAACTGACGTGTTGGCGTACGTACACCGGACATAATCGGCGTCGGCAACGACAGTTTAAACAGCGACGTCGCATCATAAAAACGCTTCACGTAGCTCAGTCGAGTGTCCTGTGGATAATCCGCAAACAGACAGGCTGCCACCAGCATATAGAGGATCTGCGGGCTCTCAAAAATCTCACCTGTAACACGGTTCTGAACCAGATACTTACCTTCCAGCTGCTTAACCGCAACATAAGAGAAGTTCATATCACGGCTATGATCCAGATAGTCGTTCAGCTCGTTCCATTCTGCTTCAGAATAGTCGTCCAGCAGATGGCGATCATAACGACCGTCATCCACCATTTTATTGACGTGTGAAAACAGGTGCGGCGGTTCGAAGCTATCGAACGCACGCTTACGCAAGTGGAATATAGCCAGACGCGCAGCCAGATACTGATAGTCAGGCGCGGCATCAGAGATCAGGTCAGCTGCGGACTTAATAAGGGTTTCATGAATATCTGAGGTCTTCATACCTTCATAAAACTGAAGGTGCGCTTTTAGCTCAACTTCGGACGGTGATACAGCGTCTAGTCCATCCGCTGCCCAGATAACAACCCGGTGTATTTTCTCCAGGTCGATTTTTTCCCGTCGCCCGTCTCTTTTTGTAACCATCAGATCTTGCTGCATCAGACCTTCCACTCGAATGCAAATTATTGTGATGAAACTGGAAAATGTAGTAATTCCGGCACGGGAGATCCCCCCTTAAGGATAACCCTTACCTATATAGCTTCACATACTACGACCAGTGGGTAACAACGTCATAAGCACACAAGATGTTGTATACCCTGAATCGATTTGCACTAAATATAGTCCCCAGCGCGAGGAATGCAATATTGATTTTCAATGACAACTATGCGTTTCTGGAGGCCTGATACAGAGGGATACGGGGAATCATCGGGGCTTCACGGCAATAGCCGTTAAAATGAATTTTTTTCAGCGAATTCAAAAATCACTTACACAACATTCATGACATTTTTTTTGAAAATTTTCTACATTTTCCTCTTTACAGCCCCGAGCTAAATCCATAAGATACGCCCTCCTCGTGGTGAGGTTCCCGAGTGGCCAAAGGGATCAGACTGTAAATCTGACGCGAAAGCTTCGGTGGTTCGAATCCACCTCTCACCACCATTTCTTGCATCATCCCAGATGTCTGTACGATTTAAGACTCAGCACTCCATTGTTCATAAGTATCCAAAGAATCTCTGCATCTCTATTACATAGAATCGCTACTGTTCTGAACAGTTCTGTTTCTGTACAATTCACGCTCAATTTTTAAATCGTCACTCAACAAACCAGTGGAATTATTGCGATGCGTCTAGCCGAAATCGAAGCAATCATGCTGAATGTTGGACTGGCCCTGTTTGCCGGTTTCATCTTCTTTATCATCTATGATCTGGCAAAAAAGTCGAACGCAGGCAAGTTTGGTACTGTCGTCCTGTTCTTTGCTTTGGGCTTAGGTCTGGCAGCATTTTTGATTAAGACCGTCGTGGTTGAATATGTCGGTAACGGCGTTTAACGCTTTAGACGGTCAACATTGAGGTGGCTTAAACTGTTATCCACAGGATCCACCTCAAACGCTTTACCAAATCCTACGACATAACTGCCACTTTGCGGTTTCAGCTTAAACAGATGAAAATCCGGTAGTCCACGCAACAACTGCACTGTTGCTCCCAGATGCGCTTCCATACTATCCAGTGTCGAGACAAATCCCGCCGAATCTGCTTGAGTTTCTTCGACGTCGCAACAATAGGATAAGCGCTCGCGCGCAAACAAATTCCGGCTCTCACTCTCATCTTCAATAAACAACACGCTACATACAGGATTCGCCAGCAGGTTCATCGTATGAGCAGCCAATCGGCTGACAAATATACAAAACTCACCCTGCTCATTACGCCAGTACGGCGCATAACTGATTTCAGGCAACCCCGCGGTGGAAAGCGTTGATAACAACAAAGAACGTTTACCCTGCTGCAACCTGCGACAGGACTCGGCATATTCCTTTAGTTCATCTTGTTTCATTGACGCCATTGCTTTTCCTCAAATACGCGTTATACCTAAACATAGGAACACCTCTGGCTGTTTGAAAAAATAGCTAAAGGATCCTACATCCCCGACGATGTAATAGAGAAGGGTACACAGAGAAAGGGGAGGTTGTCATGAGCAGCCTGCAGGTTTACATCCGTCATCCGGAAGAGATTCCGATTGAGCTTGAACAACTCAGTCGTACGCTCCCTACTTCACATTCCACACAGGGCCTTGGCCTGATCTGCCACTCACACAACATGATTATCGAAGGCTCAGCCGTCGAATTGAGGGTTCCCTTTGTCGAACCCTCGATCACAGTATCCGGTATCGTGAACTGGTGTCGCAATAACGGCCCGGGATTTGAACTGGGTATTGATTTCGATAATCCTGATGCCACGATGCGCATGCGCATGCTGGAACAGCTGTGTCAGATACATCAGTATCGTTTGGACATACGTGAGGAGCAAGGTCGAACACTGAGTCCAGACGACGCTGCAATGGAGTGGATTGAGCGCTATGCCGCACTTTTCCCTAATGATGGCGTATAATGCTCGCTTAAAGGCCTAAATGTTACATACAGGCACTGAGCATATACCTTATCTGAAGGAAAGAGACAGTATGGAGCAGAAAACCGTTGTTGCCGGTGGCGTAGAGATCGCCAACGATAAACCGATGGTTCTTTTCGGTGGCATGAATGTGCTGGAATCCCGTGATCTTGCGATGACCATCGCTGAGTATTACATGGAAGTCACCACCAAACTGAACATCCCTTATGTATTTAAGGCGTCATTCGACAAAGCTAACCGTTCGTCACTGACCTCTTTCCGTGGTCCGGGTCTGGAAGAAGGTCTGAAGATCCTCGAAGAGGTGAAAACAACCTTTAATGTTCCGATTATTTCGGATGTACATGAGCCTTATCAGGCTGCACCTGCGGCCGAAGTATGTGACATTATCCAGCTGCCCGCATTCCTGTCCCGTCAGACAGATCTGGTTGAGGCGATGGCAAAAACCGATGCCGTCATCAATATCAAAAAAGCCCAATTCCTTGCACCGCATGAGATGAAGCACATCCTGCACAAGTGTGAAGAAGCCGGTAACAGTAAACTGATTTTGTGTGAACGCGGCTCCTGCTACGGTTACAACAATCTGATCGTTGATATGCTGGGCTTCTCTATTATGAAAGAGTTTGGCTATCCACTGATGTTTGATGCCACCCACGCGCTGCAGATGCCAGGTGGTCGTTCTGACTCCGCCGACGGTCGCCGTGCACTGGCCGCACAACTGTCACGTGCAGGCATGTCTCAGGGTATTGCTGGCCTGTTCCTGGAAGCACACCCTGATCCAAATACCGCTAAGTGTGATGGCCCTTGTGCCCTGCCACTGGACAAATTGGAGCCTTATCTGGCTCAGATGAAAGCGGTAGATGAGCTGGTTAAATCCTTTCCTGAGCTGGACACCTCGGTTTAAACAAAGCATCTAACTGTACATCGCTATACAGATTCGGCCAGCCTTGACTATCATAGATAGAAATTTTTGATACGAGCTGGCCCATGGCGACTCTTCCGGCAATTGAATACACCTCCC
>JAGSHA010000331.1 GCA_023954795.1 Oceanospirillaceae bacterium
GATCACGGCTGAACCATCTACGCCAACGGCACTGCAGGCAACATTGTTCGGTGCGATCGGCGGTACGCTGGTTGTCTTCAGCATTCTGGCTCTGGATAAAGCGAAGATCGATGATCCTGTCGGTGCGATCTCCGTCCACGGCGTAGTGGGTCTGCTGGGTCTGCTGCTGGTACCAATCACTAACGACGGCTCTAGCTTCTCTGGCCAGATCATCGGCGCACTGACCATCTTCGGTTGGGTATTCGTAGCAAGTCTGGTTGTATGGCTGGCAATCAAAGCTGTGATGGGTGTCCGCGTATCCGAAGAGGAAGAGTACGAAGGTGTTGACCTGTCCGAGTGCGGTATGGAAGCGTATCCAGAATTCACTTCTGCGAAATAATCCATTTGCCTCAAATAGTTAAGGGTGCTTCGGCACCCTTTTTCCGTTTTCGTAAAACACACAGGGTCAATTTATAAACAGCCCTGAGAAAAGTTCGCGAAATCTGGGTATACTAGGTCAAAATCTACTTTTGAGTATAAATATGTCTCGTGCCCGCAGGGGCGACAAGAAGACAAATAGGAGAACGTTATGAAGCTGGTCAGCGCGGTTATTAAACCGTTCAAACTGGATGACGTCCGTGAAGCCCTGTCCGAAATCGGTATCCAGGGTGTCACTGTTACTGAAGTCAAAGGTTTCGGTCGTCAGAAAGGTCATACCGAACTGTATCGCGGCGCAGAGTACGTTGTAGATTTCCTTCCAAAAGTAAAAATCGAAGTCGCTGTCGACGACGATATGGTTGATCAGGTGATCGAAGCGATCTCCTCTACTGCAAACACTGGCAAAATCGGTGATGGTAAAATCTTCGTTATGCCACTGGAACAGGTTATCCGTATCCGTACTGGCGAAAGCGGTCCTGACGCGCTGTAAGCGATCACACTGCTCACGATTTAGAAAAGCACCTCAAGGGGTGCTTTTTTATTGCCTGAAGCTCACAACCTTTCACCCTTTTCGCCTTTTTCTGCCTGCAAAATAATTCCATCCAATCTGAAAGATTTCAGAAGTTAACGTCCGATAACCGCTGTTTATCCGCTATTAATCACTTTTTGACGCGTTCACAACTTCCTTTCTGAAACTGTGTCTAAACTGAAAGGTATCGCCCCAACACAGGAGGTGCCGGATGGCTCATGAACTTAATCGCCACACGTTCGACGCAGTGATGGTACCCAATTATGCACCGGGGGCTGTGATTCCCGTGCGTGGTGAAGGCTCCCATATTTGGGATCAGGACGGCCGTAGCTACATCGATTTTGCCGGAGGGATTGCGGTTAATTCGCTGGGGCACTGCCACCCTGAGCTGGTGAAGGTACTGACCGATCAGGCCAGCAAACTCTGGCATCTGAGTAATGTCTGGACCAATGAACCGGCACTTAAGCTGGCGCAGCAACTCTGCCAGATGACCTTTGCCGACAAGGTCTACTTTGCCAATTCAGGCGCGGAAGCCAACGAAGCCGCCCTCAAATTAGCGCGCCGCTACACGGTAGACAAATACAGTGCCGACAAACACCAGATCATCGCGTTTGATAACGCCTTTCACGGACGCACCTTATTTACGGTTAGCGTGGGTGGACAACCTAAGTACAGTGAGGGTTTTGGTCCGGTACCGGAGGGCATCAGTCACCTGCCATTTAATGACATCCAGGCACTGGAGAAAGCGATCTCACACCATACGTGTGCGGTGATCATGGAGCCCATCCAGGGAGAGGCCGGTATTCTGCCTGCCGACCCTGATTTCATCCGCCGCGCCCGCGAGTTATGCAACCAGTACAACGCCCTGCTGATTTTCGACGAAATTCAAACCGGCGTCGGCCGCACCGGTGAGTTATATGCCTACATGCGCACTGGTGTGAAACCCGACATCCTGACAACAGCCAAAGCACTGGGCGGTGGTTTCCCGATTGGCGCGATGCTATGCACTGACGAGGTAGCACAAGCCATGGTGGTGGGTACGCATGGTAGTACCTATGGCGGTAACCCCTTAGGCTGTCGCGTCGCGTCTCGGGTATTGGAATTGGTCAATGACCGTGAGCTGCTCGACGGTGTGCGTGAACGTCATCTGATGTTTATGGATGGACTGGATGAGCTGAATGATCGGCATCACCTGTTCAGCGATATTCGTGGACATGGATTGCTGATTGGCTGCCAGCTGAGTGATCAATGGCAGGGACAAGCCCGTAACCTGTTGGTTCAAGCTCAGGACGCGGGAGTGATGGTGCTAATCGCCGGTCCCGATGTGCTGCGGCTTGCACCGTCCTTAATTATTCCTCCTGACGATATCCACACCGGACTCGAACGTCTGGGTCAGGCTATGGTGCAATTTCTGCACACGCGCAAAGAGGAGGCCTGACCATGTACCTGCGCATGCACGAGAGCGATCAGCCCGCATTACACTGGCTCAGTCAGCACCGCGCATGGATGGAAGACAGACTACTGGAACTGGTCAGCATCAACAGTGGTAGCCACAACCCATCCGGCGTAACTCGGGTGGGTGAATACTATGCCGCACTGTTTGCCGAACGACTGGAAGCCGCCGTGGATAAGTACACCCTCGACCCATGGCAACGGGTCAGTATGCAGGGCCAGATGATCGAACAGGAACTGGGAGGCTTGTGGCGGATTCGAAAACGTCCCGACGCCCCCATCCGCATACTGCTCACCGGTCATCTGGATACAGTATTCGGCAAAGATTCAGCGTTCCAGAGCGCACAGTATCAGGATAACAATACCCTAAATGCGCCCGGTGCCGCGGATATGAAAGGCGGCATTCTGGTGATGCTCAGTGCGCTGGAAGCCCTTGAGCAACATCCCGATCATCACAACATTGGCTGGACCGTCCTGCTTAACCCCGACGAAGAGATCGGCTCCCCCGGCTCATCCGGCTGGTTTGCCCGTGAAGCCCCACGTCACCATCTGGGATTGGTATTTGAACCGGCTCTGCCCGATGGAAACTTAGCGGGCGAACGCAAAGGCAGCGGTAACTTTACCCTGAGTATCAACGGACGCAGCGCCCATGCGGGACGCAACCCACAGGAAGGCCGCAACGCGATCAGTGCCGCTGCATGGGCGATCAGTCAACTGGAACAACTTAATGGGGCGCGCAAAGGTTTGACCCTCAACACCGGCATTATCGAGGGCGGGACAACGACCAATCAGGTGCCGGATACCTGCGTGGTGAAGTTTAATATCCGTATCCAGCAACCGGACGATGCCGACTGGTGCCTGACTCAGCTTGAAAACATTCAGCTATCCATCAACCAGCGAGAAGGCTTCAGTGCCAGCCTGCACGGCAGCTTTGGCCGTATGCCAAAAGTCATGGACGATGCTCACCAATCCCTTTATGGCCTGCTAAAAAACTGTGCGGGCCTGCTGGATCTCGACCTGAGCTGGCAACCGACAGGGGGTTGCTGCGATGGCAACAATCTTAGTAGCCATGGCCTGCCCAATATCGACACGCTGGGCGTAAGAGGAGGACTTATCCACAGCGCCGATGAATTTATCTGTCTAGACAGTCTGACCGAACGTGCCAGCCTCAGCGCATTGCTGCTGTTTCAACTGGCTCGCGATGGATTGCCACCCGGTCTCACCGGACGGGAGGTAACTCTATGAATACCGAGGATCTGCGTAACCTGCTTGATGCGATGTGGAAGGACTACCTGAAGATTAATCCTGATGCGAGACGGATCCACCAGCTGTTTGCCGAGCGTAACCCCACCCTCATCAATGACCACATTGCTTTGCGTACCTTTGATCTGCCCAAGGTCAGTATCCGCACGATCGCGACACCGTTTGTGGATGCCGGCTACAAACCCAGGGGTGAATATTATTTCCCGGCGAAAAAGCTGTTTGCCGAACACTTTGAACACCCGGATAACACGTTACCCAAGATTTTTATCAGTGAGCTGCATGTGGACCAGCTCTCAGACAGCGCTGCCGAGATCATCCATCAATGCGTCAGCCAGATCCCTGAAGAAGCGCCGAATCAGCCCGGTTTCAGCTATTCCGGCCGGCATTGGGCGCTGAGTCATGATACCTATCTGCAACTGCTGGACGAGAGCGAATACGCCGCCTGGTTATGCGCTTTCGGTTACCGACCTAACC
>JAGSHA010000120.1 GCA_023954795.1 Oceanospirillaceae bacterium
CTTCCACAGCGGTGATCGCGTTATGTGTCCCGGTAGCATCCGATTCGATCACCGGCACAACCTCGGTTTCGCCAAACAGAGCCATCATCATCGACAAGGCGAGTGATGGGTAATACTGATCTTCATAGCGCTGTAGCAGCGGTACACGGCGATAGACGCCGTCCACATCAACCGATGGGTTATCAAAGAAGCCACTCCAATATGTGCGTTCCTGAAGTAACGGCAGGTTGCCGATCATGCCATCGGCGGTCGGAAACGGGATCGATTCAAGACGGGGATCAGGTGCCAATACCGGTGCCGCCAATGCACCTACCGTTTTTGCACCGGACCGATCAAGCGTGCCGTGATCAAACGGGAAACCCAGCACCACCGGCCGTGAATCGATCGCATCGGCAAAACGCTGATCGGGATACAGGTAAGTGGATAACTTCAGCAGGTCCCGTACATTCAGGTTGGCTTCGCCCTCAGAGATCTGCTGCAAAGTGTATCGACTGATCTGGGTATCAGGCTCAGGAAATACCGCGTCAAAACCCACAATCGCCACACCGTATTGATCAAACAATCGATCAACCATCGCGCCCACCTTGTCACGACTCCAGGGCCAGCGCCCCTCCTGCGACATGGTTCTCTCGTCCACATCCACGATCACGATGCGTGGGTCCTGCTCGTCCAGCAGGGTTTGCTGCAACCGCAGGTCGTACAGATCCAGCTCAAACCGTTCCAGCAACAGCGGCCGGTTACCGGTCAACACCGGGATCAGCACCAGCAGCGTAATGAACAGGCCAAATAAAATGCGGATTTTGCGTTGGTTCATAACGGTTTCATCCGTGATAACTCCGTTGAAGGTCGGGCGCGCTTATTCAGCGGCGACACGCTGTAGCTGTGGATAATCCAGATCGCCGGAGAGGATTTTGTTTACACCATCAGCCAGCAACGTGGTCATCCCCTCCTCCATTGCCTGCCGGGTGATCTGGCCAACATCAGCGTTGTGGTTGATCAGGTCACGAATCTGGTCACTCGATACCAACAGCTCATGAATCGCCATACGACCGCGATACCCTGTATTCCCGCACTCGGCACAGCCTTTTGGTTTGTAGAGTGTGGATGCCGGTGTCAGCAGCAGGTTAGGATCGCCGGATTTACGGATCAGCAGTTCCACCTCGTCCTGTGTTGGCTGATACGGCTGCTTACAATCGCTGCACAATTTACGCACCAGTCGCTGAGCCACAACCCCCACCAACGCTTCTGAGAAGTCATCCGGGTCCAAATCCAGTCCCAGCAAACGGGTGATCGTTTCCGGTGCCGAGTTGGTATGCAGGGTGGATAACACCAAATGGCCGGTTAATGATGCATCAACGGCTGCTTTCGCAGTTTCACGGTCACGCATCTCGCCGATCAGGATCACATCCGGGTCAGCACGCAGGAAAGAACGCAACGCAGCGGGAAAATCCAGACCGATCTTAGGCCGTATCTGCACCTGCAATAAACCTGATTGGGTAATCTCCACCGGATCTTCCGCTGTCCAGATCTTCTTATCCGGAGTATTCAACTCCGACAACAACGCGTGCAAGGTGGTCGTTTTACCCGAGCCGGTTGGCCCCACCACCAGCAACAGGCCATGGGGACGGGTCATCAACGTCTTCAACTCACGTGCATTGCGCTGGTTAAAGTTGAGTTTGTTAAACGGGATCGGTTCACCACTTTGCAACAGACGTAACACCATCGCTTCGCCGTTCACGGTCGGGAGGGTGGCAACACGAAACTCCAGTAGCTGGTTTTGCATCCGTACGCTGAACTTACCGTCTTGCGGGATACGGCGTTCGGAGATATCCATGTTCGCCATGATTTTGATGCGGGAGATGATCGCACGGGTGTGATTGTTGGGGATCTGGATACTCTCCTGACAATCACCGTCGATACGTAAACGAACCCGCGTCGGCTCACGCTCTTTGCCCGGTTCGATATGCACATCCGAGGCGTTCCAGCGTTTCGCATCCAGCAACAACTGGTTTACCAGTTGGACCACGTCGGATCCCTGACCGTCCAGTTCCTCGATCTCTTCGATCTCGCCCAGCCGGTCATTGCTGGACAGCACCAGTTCAACCTCGTCTGTTTGTTCGCTGGTATCTTCGAAACCGAGCGATGCCAGTCCAAGGTACTGATGAATATCATCCACTAAACCCACACAGATCTGCACATGTCGCGTCCCTAACAGATGCGCCATCGACAGCACCCGCGAGGTATCGTTGGGATCATCGATCAGGATAATCACCTGATCATCGCTCTTACCACTGGTCAACAGCGCCAGATTGTTGCTTTTCAGGTAGCTGAGTTTGATGTTCTCGCATACCGGATGGATCTGGTAGGTTTCAGGCGCATAGGGCACAAACGGCACCTGATAGTAACTTTCCAGCGAGCGGCCGATCTGCTCCGTGGTTAAACGGGCATCGTTGCGCAACAAACGGGTCAGCGGAAACGCGCTGCTCGCTTGTTTGATGTAGTGCTGCAGCTGGTAGGGTTCCAGCAACTGTTCATTGGTCAGGTATTCGTAAGGGCCGTTGGTACAGCCAAAGTCCGCACGAAATTTCTGCGCCAGCCGCTGAGCAAAGGCCTCTGCTTTCAACATGTCCTGCTGATCAAAGCTGTTGCCGTCGCTGCGGTTAATAATCTGCAACACCCCCAGCAACACCTGTTTGTGCTCAATCGGCACAACGACCATAGACTGTGATTCAAAGGTAATATTCGCGGTGAAGCTATCGTTGTAGCGCAGGTTGGGATGGATCTTCTTCAACTCATCCGCATCACCCACATCTTTGATCAGCAGCGGCTTGCGAGAAAATGCCACATAACCAGAGATGGAGGTGGTACTGACAGGTACACGAATTTCGGTGAGATCATCGCCACTTTTACAGCGAGAATAGATATCGGTGCTGGCGAGATTGCGCTGGTAGATGGTGATACGTTCTGCTTTAAACAAACGCAGAATCGCGTGTTCTACCAGCGGAAAGGCGTCCGTAAAACTGCTGGACTGATTGATCAGACTCAGAACTTCGCTCAAGCTTGCATAAAACTGGGGCGAATCCTTTAACATCTCTTTGCTCATACACACCTTGGCGCTTCAGGTCTCCGTTTGACCTGATTCTAAAGAGCGCCGGGCGTACTGGAAAGCCTAAGTTAGTGTCGAAGCCTTTAAGCCCGTCTTCAAGTAAGGTGGATACGGGAGCTGGATGTTCCTATTCCAGCTGTGTGATGGAATACCCTTTCCCCTGTAACTGCTTGAGCAGACCATCCGGTCCCAGCAGGTGCGCAGCGCCCACCAACACAAACTCCTCTTCGGGCGTATCAAACATATTTAAAATCTGTGGCATCCAATTGTTATTTCGCTGCACCAGCAGCTCCTGATACAACTTTGGATAATCTTCTGGCATATCTTCCAGCACCGCGCCTTCAAGGGCTTTTACATCACCGGAACGCCACGCATCGATGATGGTACGAATACCATCACGGGTTTTATGCGCATCCGCCAGCGTTTGACTGACAAACTGGTCTTCAACGCCTTCCCCCATATTGGCCACGAAATGCAGGTGATCATCGACCGACTCAAGCCCCCGCACCGGTTTACCACTCGCCTGTGCCTGATTATGAAAGATGGTATCCACCCCTTCATGCTGAATACCCGCTTTGGCGAGCTCGATACTCAGTACCGTTAGCGCGACACCCGCTGGCGTCAGCCGCTCAAACATCGTGATAGGAACACCTTCAGTGCTGGCAAAACGCTCGACCTGACTGAAGGTTTCAGCACTGACCACGTCTCGAAGGGAGCGACCATCAGAGTAGGTCAGCATGCCCAGCAAGCGCATGGAGTTCTCCGGTAAGGTCATTTTTGCAATGTCAGTTTCCAGCACCAGCACATCGGTGTCGTCAAAAATCCGATGAAACGTGGCCGGTAACGGTAGATCGCTTGATGAGAGAACATGGATGGTGCCGCCCAGAAAGAGACGGTCCTTCCCCTTCTCTACCTGCCACACTGAGGTCTCTGCATGGGCGATGCCACAGGACAGCAATGCTCCTGAAATCCATAAGGCCAGCTTGTTCATTCGCTAATCTCCTGTCACCTAATCAATATGCTTCAGCATAGCAGCCCCACCCACAGAAGCGCAGACGCAACGTGTTTGTCACGCAGACAAGAGATCATGTTGATTCAATAATGGGTGAATATGCGCTATGTTTATGATCCTAAAGCGAATAGCACACACTTTGAGGTTGATGTAGAAATGGAGCGTTTGTCGCAAAGCGATCTGAACATCCTGCTGGTTGAACCATCAGCGATGCAGCGGAAGATCATTGAGCATGAGCTGAATCACGAACAAGTGACAGCGATCGATCAGGCAGCCACCATCAACGAGGCAGTACAAAGTATTGGCGCAGTCAGCCCGGATCTGATTGCCAGCGCATTGTATTTCGAAGACGGCACAGCACTAGACCTGCTTCGACAAGTGCGTGAACTACCGCACTGTGCCGAAACTCCGTTTATGCTAGTGACCAGTGAAACCCGTCTGGCACAGCTTGAAGTGTTTAAACAGTCCGGTGTGGTCGCCATTCTGCCTAAACCGTTCACTCGTCAGCACCTCAACAGCGCACTCAACGCGACGGTTGAACTCCTGTCTCCGGAAGAACTGGAGCTGGAAAACTACGAAATTATGTCGCTGAAGGCACTGGTTGTGGACGACAGCACCATGGCCCGCAAGATGATTTCCCGGGTATTGAATAATCTCGGTGTCACTGACATTGTGGAGGCGGTTGATGGTGCTGAAGCGATCGCCGAGTTGTCGGAAACGATCGTGGATTTTGTCGTGACCGATTTCAACATGCCAAATGTCGATGGCGCTGAACTCACCACCTATATCCGCAACAGCAAGAGCTTGTCATCACTGCCTGTGATGATGGTGACCTCAGAGCAGGACGAAACCAAGCTCAGCCATATTAATCACTGTGGTATCGATGCACTGATCGACAAACCGTTTTCACCGGTCGAAGTTAAATGCCTGTTACACCGCCTGCTTGACTGAGTAGCCAGAACAATTGCATCAGAACTGAAACAGCCCGGTGAAAGTTCAACCGGGCTGTTTCAGTTCTGGCTGACTACTTAACGCTTTTGTGCTGCGTTCAGCGTGTCTTCCATCGCTTGCGCATACGCGGGTCTGAGCTGAGACCAGCTAAGCGAGTGAACATCAGGGACCTCAGCCTCCCCGTCTCTTAGTCGCTCTGCATGCTGAAGAATACAATCCGCCGCTAACTCTGCTTCTTGCACAATATCACTGCCGCAATCTTTATAGAGATAGGATGGTGAAAACAGCTCGGGATAAACCTCCCGCCCCGGTAACACCGGAATACACCCCATCGCTACCGCTTCAAGCACCGACAATCCCTGAAACTCATGGGTCGCGGTAGACAGCATCACATCTCCGGCATGTAACCAGTTCAAATATTCCTCACGGCTCTCGGCATAGCCAAACTGATCCAGTCGATGCGCGAATTCCGTTTCAATCTGATCAAAGTCTTTTGGCGAATGACGAAAACGCTCACCCAACACACAAAGGCGAAAATCGATTCCGCGCTGCTCCAGCACCTGCAATATTGCCAGTAAGCGATCCGGGCCTTTATCAAACTCCCAACGCGCCGCCCAGATCAGGCGTAAGGGCCGTTTATCAGCAGGTTGCTTTGTACACCAGGCAATCGTGGGATCAGATTCTGATGGTGATGCTACATAAAGACTATCTGGCAATGGCACATGCACAACCTCACACCGGGCAGACAGTTGGTCAATCAGTCCGGTAGGAACCTGATCGGGCAACTTTTTCAGCAGTTTTCGAGCGCCAGACAGAAAAGTGCTGCGGTTGTATTCGGTGTTAAACAACACCCGATCCGCAGCCAAAGCGGTATAGATGTTAAGGATCTTCGGCTCGACACTGCCAAACTCCCGGCCCGATTCAGGGTAAGCAAACTGGTTTTCGTGAAAATAGACCAGCGTTGGGATCGCTGCTAACTGGGGGGCCATTCCTTTCAGCGCCGACAGATCCGTCATGGACGTTGCGATAATCAGGTCATATGGCTGACTAAGGATGTCCTGCTCACCAAACGCCCAACTCAGGCTGTTGCCACGAATCCGCCAGGAAAAATAACGTGGCGGCAGACTCAGCACCTGCCAGTCATGCTCGGGGAACTCAGCCACCAGCGCTTTACGCCAATAGATATGGCTGGCGGCATCATATGCGGAAAGCAGGAGTATTTTCATGGATGCGATAAAACCCTAGGCACAATTTAGAAACGATTTAGAAACAACAGAAGAAGCGGTTCAGCGGGCTATTCTAGCGTAATCAAACCAACCGCTGACCAACATTCTTTCCTTGAGCGGGCTTTCATGAATATTAAACAGACCAACCTATTAGACATTTATCACATCTTTCCTGTATAATTCGCCGCTTTTACCACTCCTGACAGCTCCCTCCGCGGGCAATTGTCTATTTTTTGCATACAGGTATCCATTTAATGTCCGAATCTGGCACCCAGCCGACTACTTTCACCTCTCTTGGGGTTGCAGAGCCCATTCTGCGAGCGATTAACGAGATTGGTTATGAAACACCTTCCCCAATTCAAGCTGAAAGTATCCCTCCGCTGCTGGAAGGTTCAGACCTGCTGGGTATGGCCCAGACTGGTACCGGTAAAACAGCAGCCTTTGCACTACCACTGCTGACACGTTTGCAGACTAACCGCCGTGAACCACAATTGCTGGTACTGGCGCCAACCCGTGAGCTGGCAATTCAGGTTGCAGAAGCGTTGCAAAGCTACGCTAAATACATGAAAGATTTCCACGTCCTGCCTATTTACGGTGGCCAGAGCTACGAAACTCAGCTGCGTCAGCTGCGTCGTGGCGTTCAGGTTATCGTGGGTACTCCGGGCCGTGTGATGGATCATATCCGTCGTGGTTCCCTGAAGCTGGACAAGCTGGAAGCACTGGTTCTGGATGAAGCAGACGAAATGCTGCGCATGGGCTTCATTGATGACGTTGAGTGGATTCTGGATCACACACCACCAACGCGTCAGATCGCACTGTTCTCTGCAACTATGCCACCACAGATTAAGCGTGTGGCACAGAAGTATCTGAACGACGCAAAAGAAGTGCGCATTGCTTCCAAGACAGCAACCGCCACCACCATTTCTCAGAAATACTGGCGCGTAAGCGGCCTGCATAAGCTGGACGCTCTGACCCGTATTCTGGAACTGCAGCAGTTTGATGCGATGCTGATCTTCGTACGCACCAAGTCTGCAACCGAAGAGCTGGCAGAAAAACTGTCTGCCCGCGGTTACTCCGCTGAAGCGCTGAACGGTGATATGTCTCAGCAGCAGCGTGAGCGTACAGTTGAGCGCCTGAAAAATGGCCGGACCGATATTCTGATCGGCACCGATGTAGTAGCTCGTGGTCTGGACGTTGAGCGTATCAGCCACGTTCTGAACTACGACATCCCATACGATGCTGAATCTTACGTACACCGTATTGGCCGTACCGGCCGTGCTGGTCGTACCGGTGAAGCGATTCTGTTCGTTGCACCACGTGAACAGCGCATGCTGCGCACAATCGAACGTGCGACTAAACAGCCAATCGAGCGCATGGACCTGCCAAGCGTAGGTGATGTGAACGAGAAACGTGTTGAACGTTTCATGCAGCGTATCAGCGATACTCTGGATAACCAGGACGTATCTCCATACCTGGATCTGCTGTCCGAATACCAGAAAGAACACGATACCGATCCGCTGAACATTGCTGCGGCACTGGCACTGTTGGCACAGGGCGATCAGCCTCTGCTGATGGTTGAGCCACCACCACGCCCAGAACGCGAGCGTCGCGACGACCGTGGCACACGCCGCGAACGTGGTGATCGTGATCGCGGTGATCGTGGTGATCGCGGCCGCAGTCGTGAATTCGACCGCAACGCTAAGCCGTTGAAAGGTCGTCCGGATATGGATATGGAGCGTTTCCAGATCGCTGTGGGTCACCAGCACAATGTTCAGCCTAAGAACATCGTTGGTGCGATTGCCAACGAAGGTAACATTACCGCATCTCTGATCGGCCAGATCGAAATCTATGATGATTTCAGCACCGTTGATCTGCCATCCGGTATGCCTAAGGAAACACTGGCGAAACTGAAGCGTACTTTCGTATGCGGTCAGCGCCTGAACCTGCGTCAGGCAGAAGACTCCGAAGGCGCACCTAAAGGTCGTCCACCTCGTAAGCGTCCTAGCAACGGCGGCGGTAAGCGTCCACCTCGCAAAGACAGCTAATACAGTAAGCGATTCAAAAAAGCGGACTCAGGTTTAACCTTTGTCCGCTTTTTATTGCCTGTTTTCTGAGGCCCCATATTAATCATGGTTGCCTAATCGACTTGCCTTAAAAGCTCCTGATAGGTATCACTGCGCCGGTATTCACCCGGGGTCATCCCGGTCCACTTCTTGAATGACCGAAAGAACGCAGACGGCTCATCAAATCCCATCAGGCTCGCCACATCGTTGATCGATAGCTGCGGCGAGTTGATGTACCCCAAGGCGGCCTTTTTACGACACTCATCTTTGATCTTCTGATAAGAGGTCTCCTCTTCC
>JAGSHA010000421.1 GCA_023954795.1 Oceanospirillaceae bacterium
CCCTCATCCTTCAGCACGTCATGGATCTTGGCCAGCGCATCCTGATGGGGTTTATCTTCGTCAAACTTCATATCGAACAGCGAACCCACGTTCGCCTGATCAACACGGGTATAGGCTTCTACCAGCTCCAGAATATCTTTCAACTCCGGGTTAGGCATCATTTCAAAGCTGTACATCTCACGATGGAACGGACGGTTCTTCAGATGTTGGTTCAGCTCACGGATCAGGTCTTTGATCTTATTAATCTGATCATGCAAATGCGCCACAAAGTCAGAGCGGAACGCCGTTTCTGCTTCGAGACGTGCGCGCTCAGCTTTCTGACTGTAGTTTGCCAGTTCAGAGTCACGCAGCGACTGGACCGTCTCGTTTACAAACGCTTCCAGCTCTTCGTGGGTCGAATCCGGGCTAATCTTATCCAATGTCTGGTGGCTCAAACCGCCGCCATGATAACGGGCCTTATACTGCGCCACCGCATCACGTACACCGTTTTTCTTCTTCTCATGCAAGCTGAGTTCAGACTGCGCTTTCTTCGCCGCATCAAAAATAATGCGTTCCAGCTCACCACCACAGGACTCGTCCAGATAATCGCGTTTTTCCTGTGCGGCCTGCGCATCAAACACAGCTTTCTGTTCACACGCAGAACGCGCCACCGCGTGTTCGTCCAGCTCCTGGGTCAGGACTTCCAGCGCCGCTGTATCTTTGATCATCGCGGTGCGGACTTTTTGCAGCTTGTCCATCAGTGACTTCTGCTTCTGCTCCGTCTCTTTTTGTGCGGCGACCAGTTCGGTTATCCGGTTCTGGATACCGGTATCATCCTGATTGTGCAGATCAACCACAGCCTGACGGTAACCTTCAATCTCGGTATTCAGCTGTTCACGCTGATTGACCAGATCAAAGACACGCTCATTCACGCCGACCAGACTGGTGGTCAGGCTGATCAATGAGTCACGCAGCTTCTCCAGCGAGTCGTGGCTTTTGCCCAGCTCGGTAAACTCAGCGACCATCTGGTCAACCTGTTTCCCCTGGATTTCCAGCTGACTGCCACGACGACGAATACCCATAATCGGCTGCTGTTCATTAATCGCGGTGGTAGAGCCTTCTGTCTGCAACATGCAGTCATAGGTCAATGCACGCTCATGACGCAACAGCTCAGTTTCTGTTTCAACCGCCATCACCCCACCCAGCGCACGGTTCATATACGCGCGGGCGTGATCATTATCCGTATCAATGAAATACGCTAAAGAACCCGCTTTATAGCGGCTCAACCACTCACCTGATTTGGTGGTGTTAACGATACGACAGCCTTTCAGGTGACGACCTTTCCGACGATAGAGTGTGATCGCTTCTTTTACGCGATCTGGCTCGACAATCAGGGCTTCACGGCGTGCACCCAGGAATGACTCCAGTGCGATACGCCATTTATCGTCATTGATATCGACCAACTCACAGATCGGCGTGGACTCAATGCCGTACTCGTCCAGCAACTCCATCAGCTCGCGGGTATTGCGTCGTACCGGCGCACGTCCCTGCTTCAGCTGCTCCATATTGCTTTTCTGGCTCTGAATATCACTGCGCAGTTCATTCATACGAATGACCGAGCTCTCGAAACGGCGGGCGATATCACGACGGACCGCGTCAACGCTGCTCTTCAGATGCTCCAGGTTGTGGTCAACTTCTACCGGATTTTGCGGCCAGACAGCACCCATCATGTCCTGACCCGCGCGCCAGAGTTCTACCGATTTTTTCACCACCGGCAAAAAGTTTTCCGGCAGGTGTTTTTCATAATTGGCAAAACTGACAGCCGTACGCAGCAAGTTGTAGACATTTTGAATGCGCTCTTCCACCACACTATGCTCGTGGGTTTTTGCAGCAACCGTGCTTTCGAGTGCCTTAATTTTGTGTGCAGAATCGGTGTTGTTCAGATCCGCCCGCGCTTCTGCCAGCTGCTGTAGTACTGCGTTCAGATCAGATCCGGTACTTTCCAGATCCTGTTGTACCTGCTGTTCTTTGTCCTGATTTTTTTCGAGGCGCTCTTCCGATTCCTCTTTTTTCAGGTCAGCATTTTCAAAGCGGCTTTCGTGAACAACCCATTCGTACTCAACCGCATTCTTAACATTACGCTCGATCCCCTTGCAGGAATCCTGAACTTTTTCCAGCTCTTCGATGCGATCAGAAACCTCTTTGGTTTTCTGTTCCATCGCCCGATATTCATCCAGCGACTTACGGAAAGCACCGACATGGACGATATTTTCATCCAGCACAAACTCACGGATAAAACGAGTCGGGCTATCAATCGGGACAAACTTCAGTGCATTTTTGAAGTTTTTAACGAACTTATCATCATCGTTCGGCATCTGAGGATCGTAACTCAGGTGCGTCACCAACTCGCGGATAAAGCGGCTGGCACGCTTCTCCAAAATCATGTCCGGACACTGTTTCAGCAGACTATCACGCACATCCGGCCACGCGCGCGGCAGACGCCCTTCATCTTCTTTAGTAGTGAAGTCATCCAGATGCACGGAAAAGTTCGGCAGAATAAAACGCCCAAGAATCTCTTCATCCGGAGATGCAGTAGATGCACTGATAGCAATCCCCACACAGGTCTCTTGTGCCGTTTCCGTATCAAAGAAACTCAGCGCCATGTAGCTCAGCGAGTCTTCACGCGCGGTGCTTTTCTTGCCGTCACCATCCAGGAAACCAAGACAGTAGGTACGCAGGCTACGTTCACTCTTATCACCCGCGGAGGCGTTAAAGCTCAAGTGGCGTTTATGCCCGCCCATCAACACCGTCTGAATCGCATCCAGCAGCGAGGATTTACCTGAACCGTTCGGTCCGACAATCGCTACACTGCCTTTGATTGGGATCTCAATAGCGCCCAGTACATACCAGTTAACCAGTACAATTCTATTGAGCTGCTTCATCGGCGCCCGCCCCTTCTTCAATCTGTTCGTTTTCTTGCGCCGCAGCTTCGGCTTCAATTTCTACTTCGTTTTCACACAAGCCTTCGAGCTGGCCGATATAGTCTTCGACCACCACCTGTCGGATAACCGGGTTGATTCGCAACGGCAGGTTCTTAGGGTCGGATTCTTCAGCTTTACCGCGCTCGATCAAACCATGACGGGAGAACAGCGACAAAATCTCTTTCAAGCGAGTTTCGTTCGGAATTTCCTTTCCGGTCAGGTTCTCATAGGTTGAAAGCAGCTCATCAGTGCAAGTAAACGCTTTACCCCCATCCACCTCAAAGGATTCCAGTTTCTGCTCA
>JAGSHA010000019.1 GCA_023954795.1 Oceanospirillaceae bacterium
GATTGGCTGCAGTGATAGGTCACGTTACCCACTTTTATACCAACCTCTTCCATCACTTCGCGCGCAACAGCCGCCTCTGCCGTCTCTCCTGCCTCAATGAAACCGGCCAACGTGCTGTAACGCTTTTCATCAAAATGCGCGGCATGCGCCAACAAACAGCGCTCTCCGTTACGAACCAGCACGATGATGCACGGCGAAATACGCGGATACTGCACAAGCCCGCAACTGACACACTCCAGCGCCAGATCATCCTTATGCGGTGTCAATGCAGTCGCACAGCGAGAACAGAAGCGATGATTGGCATGCCAGGTCGCAATCTGCGATGCCCGCGATAGCAATCCGTACATCTCTTCATCGTCAGCCGCGGCCAGCAAACGCCTCAATCCCCATCGCTCCGCACATTCATTTAGCAGATCATCTGATTCATTGGCCTCAATCAATATAAGACGGTACGTAATTCCCTTATATTGACCGACGGGGTATTCGGCTTTTGATTTGCGACGCAATGTCTTCGCTGTATTTTCATCACAACGAAGCACGCCTTGCTCATTACCAACCAGACGACCGTTTTCCACTACGAGATATTCAGTTTTCACGCTGCAGCCCTATTTGCACTATTAGCTTATTCCAAAAGTGAATATGATTATATTTTTTAAAAATATGCTTATAAATCGGTATCATATCTAGGGTTTTCCCTATTTCTCCACGACCAAAGTGGTTTTTTTTACATATTAATACCCTTTTGATTTTACGTGGCAACTGATAGGCTATCAGCCGTTTGCCAATTTCAAATAAAACATAACTAAGTGTTCTGGCATAGGAAGAGAAATAAATGACCAACACGCTAACCCAGGCTTTGGTTCGCAATTTCCTCGGAAATTCGCCCATGTGGTACAAACAGGCCATTATCGGGTTCCTGATTCTTAATCCGATCTTGCTCTATACCGTGGGCCCTGTCGTAACTGGCTGGCTGCTGATCTTTGAGTTCATTTTCACACTTGCACTCGCGCTTAAGTGTTATCCGTTGCAACCGGGTGGTTTGCTGGCGCTGGAAGCTGTAGTTATTGGCCTCACAAGCCCTGCTACCGTTTCACACGAGATCGAATCCAATCTTGAAGTAATTTTGCTGCTGATGTTTATGGTCGCAGGCATCTACTTCATGAAGAGCTTGTTGCTTTGGGGGTTTACCAAAATACTGCTCAAAGTTCGCTCTAAAATTTTTCTCTCGCTGCTCTTTTCATTTTCCGCTGCGTTCCTGTCTGCGTTCCTGGACGCATTGACCGTAACAGCGGTTCTGATCAGCGTAGGTGTTGGCTTCTATTCTGTCTATCACAAGGTAGCTTCAGGTAAAGCATACGCTCACGCAGATCACGATCACGCGACAGATGAAGAGATCCGTGCGGCGCATCACGATGACCTGATCCAATTCCGACGCTTCCTGCGTAGCCTGCTGATGCACGGCGCGGTAGGTACAGCGCTGGGTGGTGTATGTACATTGGTGGGTGAACCACAAAACCTGCTGATCGCACAGAAAGCGGGCTGGGACTTCATCGAGTTCTTCTTGCTGATGGCACCGATTACCATGCCAGTACTGGTTGCCGGCCTGATCACCTGTGCCCTTCTGGAAAAAGCCAAAATCTTTGACTATGGTGCCGAGCTGCCAACCAACGTGCGCTCGATTCTGGAAGACTTTGCAGTTGAACAAGACAAGAAACGCACCTTGCGTGACTCTGCCACTCTTGTAGTCCAGGGTGTCGTAGCGCTCTTCTTGATCTTTGCACTGGCTTTCCATCTGGCAGAAGTTGGCCTGATTGGTCTGACAATCATTGTCCTGCTGACAGCCTTCAACGGCGTTGTCGAAGAACACCAAATTGGCAAAGCGTTTGAAGAGGCCCTGCCTTTCACCGCACTGCTGGTTGTTTTCTTTGCCGTGGTATCGGTCATTCATGATCAGCACTTGTTCCAGCCAATCATTTCAGCGGTACTGGCAATGGATCCGGAGATTCAGCCTGCGATTTTCTTCGCCGCAAACGGTTTCCTATCAGCCATCAGTGACAACGTGTTTGTAGCTACCGTGTACATCAACGAAGTCGTTGCTGCACTGAATGCTGGCACCATCACACGTGAACACTTCGATGCACTGGCCATTGCGATCAATACCGGCACCAACATCCCAAGTGTTGCGACACCAAACGGACAGGCCGCATTCCTGTTCCTGCTGACGTCCGCACTGGCACCCCTCATCCGTCTGTCTTATGGCAAGATGGTTTGGATGGCACTGCCATATACCATTGTGATGAGTATTGTTGGCTTCATCGCGGTTTACAACACACTGTAATCCACTGATTTCGGCAAATAAAAAAGCAGGCCTCGGCCTGCTTTTTTTGTTTTCTATAACAGATATTTAACTAGTGCACCGTACTATCGTCTTCGTCCTTCAGCCATAAACACCCACCACCACTCTTCTTATCCAGCAATGCCAGAAACGCTTCATGGGCAGCTTGCTCTTCGGCACTGGCGCGCGGCACGGTCAACTCCCAGTGGTCCCCCTCTAATCGACGAATACCACCGACACCGCCAATACCCTCGTCACCTTCATGCCCCAGTACCAACGACGTCTGACCACCGGTCATCATCAGATACACGTCAGCAAGGATCTCCGAGTCAAGTAGTGCTCCGTGCAGTTCACGATGCGAGTTATCAATACCGTAGCGACGACACAGCGCATCGAGATTATTCTTCTGCCCCGGATGCTTCTCCCTCGCCAACTTCAGAGAGTCAGTCACCGTACAAATATCAGCCACCCGCTCGGGGTAACCGTTGCGCTCCAGCTCTTTATCGATAAAGCCAACGTCAAACGCAGCGTTGTGGATGACCAGATTCGCACCACGAATAAACTCGATAAATTCCTCGGTAATCTCCGCAAACTTAGGCTTGTCCACCAAAGATTCATTGGTTATACCGTGAACAGCAATCGCTTCTTCTTCAATATCACGATCGGGCTTAACATATTGATGATACGTTCGACCGGTGAGTCGACGGTTATCCATCTCAACACAGCCAATCTCGATAATATTGTGCCCTTCCTTTGGCTCAAGACCCGTCGTTTCTGTATCCAGTACAATCTGTCGCATTCTTTCGCCTTACATATATTTTGCAGCACCACGGTTTGCCAAATCATCGGCTAACTCGTTCCCCGGATGACCGCTATGCCCTTTGACCCAGTGCCACTCAACTGAGTGACGCTGCACCTCTTCATCCAGCCGTTGCCAGAGATCAGCATTTTTTACGGGTTTCTTCGCAGCCGTTTTCCAACCGTTGCGCTTCCAGTTCTTCATCCATTCAGTAATCCCCTTTCGGACATACTGAGAATCCGTCGTCAATTTAACTTCACAGGTACGCTTAAGCGCTGCCAGCGCTTCGATTGCGGCCATCAGCTCCATGCGGTTATTGGTCGTGTTATCTTCACCACCAAACAACTGCTTTTCCTGATCTCCGTATTGAAGCACAGCACCCCAGCCACCTGGGCCTGGATTACCTTTACAGGCGCCGTCGGTATAGATCTGAACGACCTTCACTAATTTGTCCCCGAACACTCGGCTCCGCTACCGGCAGATTAATCAGACGGCCTCGGGCTCTCTCTTCTTTAATTGGCGTCATTCCCGCCACATCTTTACGCGCAAGCATCAAAGTAAAAGCACCACGCTCTTTAAAAGCACGATGCCCCCACCTCTCAAAAACACAGCAGCGCTTACGCCACTTTTCGTTCTCAAACGGCGCAAGAAAATACTCTGAACGTCGTTTAAGTTCGGTTAATTCCAACAATTGAAACCAGTCAGACAGACGCCGATGACTGATAAAGTGCCCGTTCCACGGCGCCTTCGGCTGCTTACCTTTAAAGCGCCGGTATAACCCCCATAAGCTTGATGGGTTAAAACCAACGACTAACAGGTGCCCGCCCGGCCGCAATATCCTTGCCGCCTCACGCAATACCTGATGCGGGCTTTGCGCAAAATCCAACGCGTGATGCAGTATCACCACATCCACGCTGTGCTGCTCAAAAGGTAGTTCACTACTATCTGAGACGACACAGTTATCCGCCAGGCCCAACGCTAACGAGGGCACAACAACAAACTTATTCCGCACAGGACTTTCGTCATACAAACAGATACGAGAGTCCACACCGATCTGCACCAGATGGTAACCAAACAGCGTTGGCAATATGCGAGATATCAGTGCGGACTCTGCTTCTAGCAACTCGCGCCCGACCTCTGAATCGAACCACGCCTTCAAGTCAGGCGTCATAACTTTCAGGGGAGGTTGTGATTGAAAACTCATTCACTTGCTCCGATCAAAACCGATCATTCTTAACGGCTACTTTAACATTGCAGATTATTATAAAGTAATAGTAACTGGCTTTTATCATTGAGGTTTTTCTATGTTCGACGTAACACCGATCCCGGCTTTCAACGATAACTACATATGGGCACTCTCGGTCGCAGGCCAAAACCAGATCGCCGTTGTTGATCCCGGCGACGCGACACCCGTCGAAAACTATCTGCGTGACAATAACTTGCAGTTGGCCGCCATTCTGGTCACTCACCACCATCACGACCACACCGGAGGCATCCAAGCGCTGCGCGCTGAATTTGATGTTCCGGTTTACGGCCCTGAAGATTGTCAGTTCTCAGGCATTACCCACACACTTGCAGACGGCGCGACAATCAATCTCTTCGGACACGCGCTTGAAATTCGCACGATACCGGGTCATACGCTGGATCATATCTCTTATTTTAGCGCAGCAGATACACCTCAGATTTTCTGTGGCGACACACTGTTTCTGGCCGGCTGCGGCCGTATTTTCGAGGGCACTCCGTCCCAGATGTTTGACGCCATGGCCTATTTCAAGACCTTGCCAGAAACCACTCAAATTTACTGCACACATGAATATTCTATGGCAAACCTGAAGTTTGCCGCTGCCGTAGAACCGGATAACGCTGATATCGAAACAACGCTGAGCACCTGTTATCTATTGCGAGAAGCAGACAAACCTACCCTGCCCACATCCATCGCGCAGGAACGTCGGATTAATCCGTTTTTGCGCACTGATTCCGATACGGTTATTCGCACCGCCAGTGAATTCAGTGGCCGTGCATTGAACACCGAACTGGACGTATTTACCGCAGTCCGCGAATGGAAAAACCAGTTCTGATAGCTGGGTATTCAGGTTACCGCCGGTGATAACAATCGTCGGCAGTAGCCTATTTAGCATAGAGATGGCCAGAACCAGATCATATTATGCAGACACGCCAGTTGACCCTCCATTTCCAGCTCCCTAGAATGCCCCGTTAAGATTAAAAAAGCCGGACGCTTCTTATACCCGGCGGGACTGATTCAGTCCCCGATTAATTTGTGACGGCCATGCCAGTCTTTTGTCTATAGCGGGAACACATGACTCCATATATCAAAGCAATTGTAGTGGCCCTAATCGGGTCTGTTGCCCTTACTGGGTGTCAGTTACTCCCTCAAAAAACGCCATCAAATTCAGACAACGACACCACTGCTAATGTAGAGCAAGGCGTTCAGCGACAGACATTGACGCATCAGCAGGTATATATCAAAGATGGTAAGCCCGTCGTACGACAGGCTGTGAAACGCGACGACCTTTGGGATCTCACCCGCGATCACTTTGCATTTAATCATGCCCGCAGCAATCCCCGCATAGACGCCAAGGTCATCTGGTTTAAAAAGCATCCACGCTATATTAACCGTGTCGTAAAACGCGCTTCTCGCTATTACTACTACGTGCTGAATGAAACGATCAAACGTGGCCTGCCCGCAGAGCTTGCATTACTCCCTATTGTAGAAAGCGCGTACGACCCGTTCGCATACTCTCATGGCCGTGCAGCTGGCGCCTGGCAGTTCATCCCATCGACCGGGAAATATTTTGGCCTGAAGAAGACCTGGTGGTATGACGGCCGTAGAGACATTATTGCCTCTACGGATGCCGCCCTGACCTACCTGCAGCAACTGCATAAACGCTTTGATGACTGGGAACTCGCCCTCGCCGCATACAACGCCGGCGGTGGTACCGTCTCTCTCGCCATGAAGAAAAATCGTCGCAAAGGTAAACCGACTGACTTCTGGTCGCTAAACCTGCCCGCAGAGACAGAAGCCTACGTACCAAAACTTCTGGCTATCGCTAAAGTATTTAGCGCACCGGAACAGTACGGGGTGACGATCCCCCCTATCAAAAACACACCCTACTTTACCCAAATTGCAACCGAGTCCCAGATAGATCTCGCGCAAGCCGCCGATCTGGCCGGCATCAGCGCGCAGGAGCTCTACCAGCTAAACCCAGGGTTTAACCGCTGGGCAACTGATCCACAAGGCCCGCATCGTCTGTTGATCCCCGTGACCAATGCCGCTCAGTTTGAAAACAATTTGGCCGCCCTGCCCGCGGACCAACGCGTAAAGTGGGCACGGCATAAGATCAAAGCTGGCGAGTCACTGATCGGTATTGCCAAGCAATATCGCACCACGGTCACCATTGTGCGTACGGCAAATAACTTAGAGAACAATAATATCCGAGCGGGTAAAACCTTACTGGTACCCACGGCCAGCCAGCACTCAAGCGCTTACGTCATGAGTCAGGCTCAGCGCATGAACCGCAAGCAGGAAAAGATCTCGCGCCAAACCAATCGCAGTAAAACAAAGCACAAGGTTAAGAACGGCGAAAGCTTCTGGTCTATCTCCCGTAAACATAAGGTTGGTGTACGCCAACTCGCCAGCTGGAACAGCATGGCACCGGGAGATCCACTCGCAGTGGGTAAAACCCTGATTATCTGGAAAGACCGTAAAACATCGGCGAGCGCCGTCAGTCAGGGCGTTATCCGCAAGGTAGGCTATGTCGTCAGAAGCGGAGATTCTCTGTCACGTATCGCCAGTCGTTTTAATGTCAGCGTAAAAAGCATCCTGGCATGGAACGACCTTGAAAAGCACAAAATTCTGAAACCCGGTCAGCGTCTAACGCTTCATGTCGACGTGACTCAATCTAATTAGGGCGAACCCATGGACGCTACCGCTATTGTTATCATTGTTGTTTCTACAGCGCTGGCCATCATATTTAAGCTGGTGCTTTTCAAGAAAATTCGCAACTGGATGGATCAGGACCTGATCAAAGGCCTGGCGGGCGATGACAGCGATAAATTGCAGTTTTTGCAGAACAAACTGGAACGATTAAAGAGCGACGGCGTACCGCGCAAACTGTATCAGGAACACCTCACAAACGATGCAAACGAGTTTGAACAAAGCCGGTAATCGTCTGTCCGAATGAAGAGGCAACTGGCGAAAGCTGCAAGTGGCTGATATAAATAGCTATTATCCCTTCAGGGTGACGGATCACAGATGAAAATTATTAAAACAGTTCTGGCTGGCGCCCTGCTTGCAGGTGCTTTACTCACCACCGCCAATGCAGCATCAACGGTTTCTCATGGTATTGCCATGCATGGAGACCTTAAATATCCGCAAGGTTTTACTCAATTCGACTACGTAAACCCCGATGCACCTAAAGGCGGGCGGGTTGTGCAGTCGTCACTGGGCACCTTTGATAGTTTTAACCCCTTTATCATCAAGGGAACCGTCGCTGACGATGTCGGACTGATATACGACAGCTTGCTTGGGCGGGCGCAAGACGAGCCTTTCTCTCTCTATGGTTTGCTCGCAGAGACGCTGGAAGTTGCAGATGATCGTAGCTGGATCACGTTCCATCTTAACCCCAAAGCCCAATTCAGTGACGGCGAATCCGTTAATTCCGATGATGTAATCCATAGTTTCAAGCTACTCCGTGAACAGGGCTCCCCTTTTTACCGCGCCTATTTCGCTGACATCGATACCATCGAAGCGATCAACGACAAGACTGTAAAATTCAACTTTAAAAACAGCTTGAACCGCGAGTTAGCGCTGATTGTGGGTGAAGTCCCGGTACTGCCTAAACATTACTGGGAAGGACGGGATTTCACGAAACCAAGTCTGGATATCCCCACCGGCTCCGGCCCTTATACGCTCAGCGGATTTGATCCCGGTCGCAGCGTTACCTTCAAACGTAACCCTGAGTATTGGGGTAAGGACCTGCCAGTCAGCGTCGGACGGCATAACTTCGGCGAACTGGTCTACGACTACTACCGCGACGGCACTGTCGCACTGGAAGCTTTCAAAGCGGGCGAGTACGACTTCCGTCAGGAAAACAGCTCCAAACGCTGGGCCACCGGTTATACGGGTGACGCATTCGACTCCGGCAAAGCCGTCATCGAGGAACTGGTCCACGAAAACCCTACGGGCATGCAAGCTTTTGTGCTGAATACCCGACGGGACAAATTCTCAGACCCGCAAGTCCGCCAAGCACTGGCCTACGCCTTTGATTTTGAATGGACCAACAACGCCATTTTCTACAACGCATATACGCGAACCCACAGCTATTTCTCTAACTCGGAGATGGCAGCGACCGAACTGCCAACACCAGCCGAACTTGAAATTCTGGAACCGATTAAAGATCAGGTGCCGCCTGAAGTATTTACCAAGGTGTACCGCGCACCGACTACGGACGGAAACGGCAAGATCCGTCGTCAGTTGCGTACAGCAAAACGTATGCTGATAAACGCCGGATGGTCTCTGAAGAACAACAAGCTAATCAACGACAAGACCGGTGAGCAGTTTACGTTTGAGATGTTATTGGTGCAGCCCGCCTTTGAACGCGTTGTAGCGCCCTTCATCCGTAACCTTGAGCTGATGGGCATCAAAGCCAGTATCCGTGTGATCGACGTATCCCAGTATATCAACCGGATCCGTGCGTTCGATTTTGATGTCATCGTTGGCAGTTTCGGCCAATCAAGCTCGCCGGGTAACGAACAACGTGATTACTGGCACTCCGACCTGGCGAATAGCAGCGGTAGCCGTAACACCATCGGTATCCAGAACCCCGCTGTGGACTATTTGGTAGAACAGCTGATACAGGCACCTGATCGTGAGCAGCTGGTCCTGCGCACCCGTGCACTGGACCGTGTACTACAATGGAATCATTACGTCATTCCTCAGTACCACATCAATAAATACCGCATCGCTTACTGGAAAAAGTTTGCTATGCCTGAACAACGGCCACGCTATGCGCTGGGTTTTGATACCTGGTGGGTCACACAGGATGCGATGAAAGCAAAGGATAATTGATGGCCGCTTATATACTGCGACGCCTGTTCCTCATCATCCCCACATTGCTGGGGATTCTCACCATCAATTTCATCATCGTACAGGCCGCTCCCGGCGGCCCGGTTGAGCAGACAATCGCTCAGCTGCAAGGCTTAGACGTGGGTGCCACCGCCCGTGTAGGTGGCACAAGTTCAGGTGATATCGCCTCCGATGGCAGTCAATCCAACGGGGGAGACAGTCAGTCTCGTGGTGCCCGTGGTTTAGACCCTGAACTGGTGCGCCAGATAGAAGAGCTCTATGGCTTTGATAAGCCCGCACACGAGCGCTATATCGAAATGCTGGGTAGCTACCTGGTTTTCGACTTCGGAAAGAGCTTATACAGCGACAAAGAGGTCACCGACCTGATCGTCGAAAAACTCCCTGTCTCCATCTCTCTGGGTCTCTGGACAACCCTGCTCACCTATCTGATCTCCATACCACTGGGCATCCGCAAAGCCGTGCGGGACGGAAGTTCGTTTGATGTCTGGACCAGTACCGCGGTGATTATCGGCTATGCGATCCCTAACTTCCTGTTTGCGATCCTGCTGATCGTGCTATTTGCCGGTGGGACATACTGGGACTGGTTCCCACTCAGGGGACTGACATCGTCCAACTTCGATGAACTCAGTTTGTGGGGACAGATCAAAGATTACTTCTGGCACATCTCCTTACCGGTGCTGGCGTCAGTGATCGGCAGTTTTGCCACCCTCACGATGCTGACCAAAAACAGTTTCCTCGATGAGATTAACAAGCAGTATGTGTTAACTGCCCGCTCCAAAGGTCTCACCGAAAACCGAGTGCTCTACGGACATGTCTTCCGCAACGCAATGCTACTGATCATTGCAGGTATGCCATCTGCCCTGATCGGCATATTCTTCACCGGCTCCATGCTGATAGAGGTCATTTTCTCACTCGACGGCCTGGGATTGCTGGGTTATGAATCCGTCATCAACCGCGACTACCCGGTCATTTTTGGCACACTCTATATCTTTACGTTGCTGGGCCTGATTCTGAAACTGATCAGCGATATCACCTATGTGCTGGTTGATCCACGCATCGACTTCGAAAGCCGGGAGCATTGATCATGAGCCCGATGAATAAACGTCGTCTTGAGAATTTCCGCGCCAACAAACGGGGATTCTGGTCCCTGTGGATATTCCTTGCACTGTTTCTCGCCAGCCTGTTTGCGGAGTTTATTGCCAACGATTCACCTCTGTTGGTGGAATACAAAGATGAGATCTATTACCCGCTGCTGACCGATTATCCCGAAACCGTGTTTGGCGGTGAATTTGAAAGTCCGACCGACTACAAAGACCCTTACGTTCAGGAATTGATCGAACAGGACGGCAACGGCTGGATTATCTGGGCTCCCGTCCGCTATAGCTACAACACCATAAACTACGAACTTCCGGCACCAGCACCCTCGCCTCCCAGTGCCGAGAACCTGCTAGGCACCGATGATCAGGCACGAGACGTCTTAGCCCGTGTCATCTATGGCTTCCGTATTTCGATCCTGTTTGCGGTGGTGTTGACCCTGCTCAGCTCCGTAGTCGGTGTGATTGCTGGCGCCGTGCAAGGTTTCTATGGCGGTAAAATCGACCTGTTCTTTCAGCGTTTTATCGAAATTTGGTCAGGCCTGCCGGTCCTGTTCCTGTTGATTATTCTGGCCAGCATTGTCGAACCCAACTTCTGGTGGCTGCTTGGCATCATGTTGCTGTTTTCATGGATGAGTCTGGTTGATGTGGTACGCGCAGAGTTTCTACGCGGCCGTAACCTTGAATACGTGCGTGCAGCACGTGCGCTCGGTCTGGATAACAACCTGATTATGTTCCGCCATATATTGCCCAATGCCATGGTGGCCACCCTGACCTTTATGCCATTTATCTTTAACGGCTCGCTCGTCACATTAACGGCACTGGATTTCTTAGGGTTTGGCCTGCCGCCCGGCTCGCCATCTCTGGGTGAACTTGTGGCTCAGGGCAAAGCCAATCTCCACGCACCCTGGCTGGGTATCACCGCCTTTGTTGTGCTTTCAACCATGCTGACACTGCTGATCTTTATCGGAGAAGCGGTACGTGATGCCTTTGATCCAAGGAAAGTGTAACGATGAGCGATAAACTGGTCAGCGTAAAAAACCTGTCCGTTAACTTTGGCCAAAATAGCGCTGAAGTGAAAGCGGTTAAGAATGTCAGTTTCGATATCCCTAAAGGAAAAACACTGGCACTGGTTGGCGAATCAGGCTCTGGAAAGTCCGTCAGCGCATTGTCTATTATGCGCTTACTGCCTTACCCCAAAGCCACTCACCCGAGTGGCGAAATACTTTATCAGGGTCAGGACCTGATGCAGTTGAATGAGGGTGAAATGCGCACCCTTCGCGGTAACCGTATCGGTATCATCTTTCAGGAACCGATGACGTCGCTGAATCCTCTGCATACTGTGGAAAAACAGATCGGCGAAGTTTTACTGCTGCACAAAGCCAATACGGCCAATCAAGTACGTGAGCGGATTATCGAACTGCTGGATCTGGTGGGTATTCCAGACCCGGAAAATCGGCTTAAAAGCTATCCCCACGAACTGTCTGGTGGTCAGCGTCAGCGAGTGATGATTGCGATGGCACTGGCAAATGATCCGGAACTGCTCATCGCCGATGAGCCAACCACTGCACTGGATGTCACGATTCAGGAGCAGATCCTGCAGCTACTGCAGGATCTACAGCAAAAGCTGGGGATGGCCATTCTGCTGATTACCCACGACCTGAATATCGTGCGCCGCTACGCGCATGATGTGTGTGTCATGTATCAGGGAGAACTGGTAGAGAGCAGTGACTGCCACGAACTCTTTGCAGCACCAAAGCACGACTACACCCGTGCTCTGTTGGCTGCGGAGCCAAGCGGTGATCCTGCCCCTCTGCCCGCACATCGCGACACTCTGATCAGCACAGACAAACTGAAAATCTGGTTTCCAATCAAACAAGGATTCTTTAAGCGCACCGTTGATCATGTAAAAGCCGTCAACGAAATCTCCATCGAAGTGAAGCAGGGAGAGACACTGGGCATTGTCGGTGAGTCCGGCTCCGGTAAAACAACACTGGGATTGGCATTGCTTCGGCTGCTGGGCAGCGAAGGCGGCATTCATTTTGACGGCATCAACATCTCTACGATGAATCAGAAGCAGGTGAAACCCCTGCGTCGGCGTATGCAGGTGGTCTTTCAAGATCCGTTCGGTAGCCTGAGCCCAAGAATGTCAGTATCAGAATGCATCGCGGAAGGATTGGCGGTCCATAATATTGGTCACGCATCGGAGCGGGAGCAGATGATTATCGACGTGATGAACGAGGTCGGTCTGGACCCAGATACCCGCCACCGTTATCCGCATGAATTCTCCGGTGGCCAACGCCAGCGCATCTGTATTGCCCGTGCACTGGTACTGAAACCGGAACTGATTATCCTCGACGAGCCTACTTCAGCACTGGACCGTACCGTTCAGAAACAGATTGTAGAGCTGCTGCGTAACTTGCAGGCGAAGTACAACCTTAGCTACATCTTCATCAGTCACGATCTGGCAGTTGTTAAAGCGCTGAGCCACAAACTATTGGTGATGCAGCACGGTGATGTGATGGAAAGCGGGGATGCCAAAGCCATCTTCAGCAACCCGCAAAACGAGTACACCCGGACGCTGCTGGAAGCTGCATTTCGGGCGTAACCTCATAAGATATTATTGATCGTAGGCACAACGGAAACCGATCGAGCCGTAGATCGAACGACCGCTGATAGGCGGCTTCACGTTGCGGAACGAGCTACGCAGATTCGGTCGGTTTTCATCCCACGAGCCTCCGCGAACTAAACGCTGTCGACCCTCTTCGGGCCCGGTCAGATCTCCTCCGGCATAACGACTGATACCATTCCGGTCATACCAGTTCATCATCCATTCACCGGCGTTACCGTGCATATCATGCAAACCAAGCCCATTGGCCTGATGACTACCACGAGGCCAGGTGCGGTCTTCTCCGCAACCATCCGGCTCATTAGGGATAGACCCCATCGTCACGCCGTCATCCAAAATGGCGTTTTTGCAGGTTGCCTGTTCGCCCCACGGATAACGGGAACTGGTACCCGCGCGTGCCGCTTTTTCCCATTCGGCCTCATAGGGCAAGCGGCCACCTTTCCATTGACAGTAATCCAGCGCCTCTTGCCAATCGACACAGTTGACTGGGTGTTCGTCCCGCCCTTCTGCGCCGACGTTACAGTACTTATTACGCTGGTGATCCTTCGGGCGTTCACACTTACCCGCCGCGATACAGGCTTCATATTCCGCAACCGATACCTCATGGCGATCAATTTTAAACGCCGGCACATTAACGGCTACGCCACCTTCGGGTCCTTCATCATTTTCGCAGTCCGGGTCATTGACTGAACATCCCATCTTAAATTCACCCGCTGGGATCGTCACAGCCTCATCAGCTGCCTGAGTCACTGTACTGATGCCAAAGATCAATACACCCAAGGATATGCCTGCCACCCTGTTTTTCAGTTCCATTGTCCGTTCCCAGCCTTTACTTAGTATTGTTATCGCGAGATGCATGCAACTTCATCTGATTTTTGAACAGTTATTCAGAGGATTAGTTCAAAACTATTTCGTCTGAAAACAGAATAGACGAATCCGTCAAACTTGAACGCATTAGAGCACACGCCTTTCTATACCCCTCCTGCTCGGAAAAGCAGGCTGCACACAATTAAAGCACCAACAAAAAACCGCACCAAAGAGCACCAAAAACACTCAAAAATCCGCACCAATAAAAGACATTACCCGTTATTTTTCAATAAGTTTGCGCCAAACAAAGGCATAATAACCTGGTCCCAGCAATGTAAAAAAACTGGCCCTAAAAATGCTTTTTCACAGCGGCAACTATGGGAACCGTCAACCAGCTAAAGCACGCGAGTGGCGGGAACTCTGACACGAAAATAAAAATAAAAAACGCCTGCTTTGCTGATTCACAATCTGTTAAACATGACCAATGAACGGGAGTTCAAAATGACAATTACCTCAAAACTGCCACAGTTACTTTCCCTGACGGCAGGTCTGGTTTTTTCCGCCAGCGCGATGGCTGCAAACTGGAATATTGCGGTAGGAGATGGCGGCGGTCGTGCACAAGAAGCACTGGGTCTGAAGTTTATTGAAGCACTGGAGAAGAACTCCGGTGGTAAACATTCGGCGAAGTTGTTCCTAAACGGTCAGCTGGGTTCAGAACAGGATACCGTGAACGATGCAGCGATCGGCACACTGGACTTCTCTATTCTCGCAAGTAACAACCTCGCACCTTTCTCTCCAACACTGGGCATTCTTTCCCTGCCATACATCTTCGAAAACCTGGATCAGGCACAAAAAACGGCTGAAGGTGATGTTGGCAAGGAACTGATCAAGAACACTATTCGTGATTCCGGTGTCCGGATTGTGGGCTGGACCTATTCTGGCTTCCGCGTACTGAGTAACTCCAAGCAGCCGATCCAGAAACTGGCTGATTTGGACGGCGTTATCGTGCGCGTTCCAAAAAACGAAATCATGATCGATACCTACAAGTCCTGGGGCAATAACCCGACCCCTATGGCGTGGTCCGAAACGTTTACCGCACTACAACAAGGCGTTGTAGACGGCCAGGATACGCCGTACACCACGATCTACGCGATGAAGTTTGGTGAGGTTCAAAAGTACATCACCGACCTGCACTACCTGTTCCTGCTAGAACCATTGATCATTTCTGAATCCCTGTTTCAGGATCAGAACGAAGCAACACAAAAAGCAATTCTGGCAGCCGGTACTGAAGCCACGGCTTACAGCCTGCAATGGCTGAAAGATCAGGAAGCGACCATCAAGAAAGAGCTGGTAAGCAAGTACGGCATGCAGATTGATTCGCTGCAAGATGAAGCGGAATGGGCCAAACGCGCCCAGCAAGCAGTATGGCCCAAGTTCTATGACTCCGTTGGTGGTAAAGCGAAGGTCAACGAACTGTTGCGCTCACTGGGACGCGATGAAGTGTAGCCACTAACAACATTGAATCCCCCCGTTTTGAGCATGTTTTCATACCGGAAGCATGCTCAACCCCTCCCTTACTATCCTCAACACATTCACCTTTACTGGCACCAGGCCGTCAATACAACACCCTTTTCTGGTCCAACCACTCACACCGTACCACCGCTCTGTAATGCGAATAAATCACGCCATTTATTGATCCAAAGCAATGTAATACGCATGAGGATCATTCTCAAATAACGAATGGGAACAATTCTCAGTAGTATTCGCAACATCCTTGTGCTAACTTAGCCATCAAATTTTGTAGTGGTGCTGCCCCGTTACGCTGGCAACACCCACCATCAATCTACTTTCGATAAGGTTGTGCACCGTGAAACTGAAGAAAATCGTATCTGCTGTAGCGCTCGCGTCTGTCGCGTCTTTTGGTATAACTGCGCAGGCAGATGAAAAAGCCTATGCCGATTTCCCAGTCACCGTTAAGGATTACAAAGGCGACGCTGAACATTCTGTATCCTACACTGGCCAGATCGCCCGTCAGGTTCTGCATACCTCTCTGAAAAAGCTAGCAGGACAAGGCAACGGCGAGCCAAATGCTGAATTAAAAGCGAAGATGATGGCGTACTTCGAAGGTAAAGACGCGGGTCGTGAGATTATCTCTCCGAAGACCAAAGGCGACTTTGTCATCGCTGAAACCCAGGTTGATGACCTGTCCAAGAAGAAGAATCTGGCTGGTAAAGCCTACAAAGGCGCAGTGACTTCCTGGCCTGGCAACATGACGGGCGCAGAAGTGCTGGCGTTTATGATCGATAAAGCCTCTTCTGCCAACAAAGGTTACGACAAAGTAAACGGTCTGGACTACGCACAGCTGATCTCCAAGTTCACCATGGGTGCTGTTTTCTACAACCAGGCTGTCGACAACTACCTGGACGAGAAACTAGAAGCCGACACTAAACCAAACAACAAGCCTTACAAAGCCGGTAAAGCTTACACAGGTAAAGAGCATGTTTGGGATGAAGCCTTCGGTTACTTCGGCGTTCCTGCTAACACACTGTCTCTGACACCAAAGCAGGCTTACACAGTTGCTAAAGGCAAAGAAGGTGGCCTGACACTGGCTGATGCCAACAAAGATGGCAAAGTCAGCCTGTACAACGAGATGCTGTTCGCACACGGTTACTACGCTGCAGCAACCGATAAAAGCGGCAAAACAAACTACCTGCACACCATCACTAACGCGTTCATCGATGGCCGCCAGCTGATCACCGATGCTAAAGGCGAAGCCCTGAGCGATGCAGAACGCACTCAGCTGAAAGCTTACGCAGCGACTATTGCCGAAAACTGGGAAAAAGTCATTGCAGAAGCGGTCTTCAAATACGCAGGTTCCACTTACAAAGATATTGAGAAGCTGAACGTTGCACTGGATGCAAAAGAAGACATCAGCAAAGTGATGCGTGGCTATGCCAAGCACTGGGGTGAACTGAAAGGTTTCGCCATGGCTCTGCAGATGAGTGGTAAAGATCTGGGCGCAACCAGCGTACAGCTGAACCGCCTGATCGGTTTCGGTCCAGTCCTGCTGGGTAACACTCAGGTAACCGGTATCGATGCTGACGGCAACTACGTACAGAGCAGCACCGTGACTCTGGACGAATACATGCTGCAGATGCTGAAAGTTCAGCAGCTGATGGTAGATGAGTTTGGTGTCGAAGCACGTAGCAAAGACGTACTGGCAAGCATGGGCGACCTGATCAAAAAGCTGGGCGAGCAAGCTGCTGAAGCTGAAAACGACTAATCAAGACTGACGTAAGTTCCGCGCTGGCGGAAATGGATGTCTGACAGAACCAGCTATACCGGGATAAGTATTGAAACGGTATAGCTGGTTTTTTTGTATTAACGGGTATCATTCCGCTGATGGAAACACTTTTTACTGACTACCTCGCCGACCTGTATACCAGTGTGTATGAAACCGTATTAAACCCGCGAAAACGGGTATTTTTCGGATACATATTGCTGGCATTGATCATCGCTGGCATATGGCTGAAATGGCGTGAAAAAACGCGTGCGTCATCGATCGCCAGAACCCTGTTTTCACCGCGTGTATGGTGGTCAAACTCTGCGAAAGCGGATTACAAACTGCTGCTAATCAACAAAGCGATCTTACTCGCCATCGTCCCGTTGCTGATCACCAAAATAGCGCTGGCGACGGTTATTTTTCAACAGCTCTACGAACTGGTCGGTTCCCGTCCCCTACCCGGCAGTCTTCTGCCTGATTGGGCTGTCCCTGTTTGTTTTACACTATTTCTTTTCGTGCTGGATGACTTTGCCCGCTACTTCCTGCACATGCTGATGCACCGCTGGCCGTTTCTCTGGGCATTCCACAAAGTGCATCACTCCGCTCGCACGATGACACCGTTTACCGTGCTACGCACCCATCCAATTGAAGGCCTGCTGTTTACACTGCGAAGCATTCTGGTTCAGGCCGTCAGTATTGGCGTGTTCCTGTTCTACTTCGGCGATCAAGTCGACCTTGTCACCGTGTTGGGCGTGAACGTTGCGGTCTTCATTTTTAATGTCACCGGTTCTAACCTGCGCCACTCCCATATTGCTATTCACTATTGGGGGTGGCTCGAACGCATCCTGATCTCACCTGCTCAACACCAGATCCATCACTCCACGCGTGTCCGGCACTTCGATAAAAATTTTGGTGCAGTATTGGCACTCTGGGATTGGATCGGTGGCAGCCTCCATCTATCCGAGCCCAAAACAGAACTGAGATTTGGTGTTTCGGATACCGTAGAGGCCGATGAGCAATCACTGAAGACATTGTATCTAAGACCGTTCCAAGAATGCTGGCACGCACTACTCGGCAACCGTCATCAGTAAAGACATGACGGGTTTTATGGTCGCTTAGTTCGATCCTATCAATGTGAGCTCAATACTCGGATCCTGACCAGCAGACCTAAAAAAACCGCTCAAGTGAGCGGTTTCAAAAGAAGCCCGGTGGCCGTGTACCTGGCAAATCACTACAATGCAGCCCCTGACCCGCCTTACAGACGGATCAGAACGTTCTTAATATCGATATATTTTTCCAGCGCATGCAGGGATTTATCACGCCCGTTACCGGAGGCTTTAACGCCACCAAACGGCACGGTCGTATCACCTTCGCCCCACGTGTTCACCCACACCATTCCGCTTTCCAGCTTACGACTGACCCGATGTGCACGTGAGAGGTTCTGTGTCCAAAGCGCAGCACCCAAACCATAGATTGAGTCATTCGCCAGCGCGATGGCTTCCTCTTCGCTTTCAAACTCGCATACCGCCAGCACCGGACCAAAGATCTCTTCTTTTACAAAGGTCATGCCATTATGCGCGTTATCGACAATTGTCGGCTTAGCGAAGAAGCCTTTGCCTTCCTGATACTCTGGCAAACCGCCCACCACAACATGACCACCTTCGTCCTGTGCAGAACGGATATAGCGCTCAACGGTAGCGAGTTGCGTGCCATCCACCATGGGGCCCATGGTCGTACTCGGATCAAGCGGATCACCCGCCTGAAAACGTGACGCCTCTTCCACCAGCGCGGCCATAAACTCTTCTTTGATGCTTTTCTCAACATACAGACGGGAGCAGGCGATACAAACCTCACCCTGATTGGCGAAAATTGCACTGGCGGCACCCGCAGCAGCCTTTTTAATATCCGCATCTGCAAACACCAGATTTGGAGATTTTCCGCCCGCTTCCAGCCATACCCGTTTCATGTTGGATTGACCGGCATATTCCATCAGCATGCCCGCAAC
>JAGSHA010000115.1 GCA_023954795.1 Oceanospirillaceae bacterium
AAGGAGAGTTACGGCGTTTCCGGTGAGTGGTTAAATCCGTTGCCAAAGAATGCCTTGAGGCTAAACAGCGCAATGGACAACAACCCCCAGGTCAGGCCCACGACAACACCGGCATCCACAATGCCACGCCAGGGCTGTTCCAGCATATGAACAAACTGTACCAACACAATAATACCTAATGTCAGGCAGATCGTTACAATCTGACGCTTACGACGTACATGAAAATAGCCCATACAAAACAGCGGGGCCAGCAGCGCACGCATCGGTGTCACGTGTTGCGACAGGTAATAGATACGGGCGGCCACACGCGGGGAGAACGCTTTCTGGAAACCACGGTAACCTTCGGCAAACCCCATGAACGCAACACTGAATGCCAGTGCGGCCCAGTGATACCAGCTGAAAGGCTGCTCAAACATTTGCCAGGCGATTTGGCTCAAGCGATAGATAGCACTGCCCAAGATCAGACTGATCCCGGCAAATCCCCATAACGCAGCAACAGATCCCAACACCGTAGTACTCCAGAACTAAATCAGCAGCGTATTATACGTAACTGTGGCGCGGGATTCGACAACCGTAACATCGGGGTCGTTGAGGCTATGTCGGGGGATGGTCTCTTTTCAGAAAAAACATGGCAGAAATAAAAAAGCCACCAAGGAAGCCTCGGTGGCAACTGCACTAACAAAAGGGTACAGATAGGAGCAAACCGGAACCCCGCCAGGAGAGGAAAGGTTCCGTCAGTTTCCGGATTGGGATTCGGAAATCAGTAGCCGCGCATGGAATCAATCAGCTCCGGCAGGAACAGAGAGATCTGCGGAATATAGGTAATCAGGATCAGGAAGAACAACAGCAGACTAAGCCAAGGCAGACAAGCCTTGATCACCCATACCATATTCTTCCCGGTTATCCCGGCGGTCACAAAGAGGTTCAGGCCCACCGGAGGCGTGAGCATTCCGATCTCCATATTCACGACCATGATGATACCCAGATGAATCGGATCGATACCCAGCTGTGTGGCGATCGGGAACAAGATCGGCGCCATGATCAGCAGGATCGCAGACGGCTCCATGAAGTTACCGGCGATCAGCAGCAGGATGTTCACGACGATCAGGAAGCCCCACGCAGGCAGACCCCATTGAATGATGGTTTCCGCAATGGTGTGTGGAATACGCTCAGTGGTCAGCACGTGCGCGAACAGCATTGCATTGGCAATGATGAACAGCAGCATCAGCGACACTTTAGAGCCATCCAGAACCACTTTACGAACTTCAGGATTAGTCACGGATTTCGGCAACGCAATCGCCATCTGGAACAGGTTACGGATGGCCGCAGCCCCGCTGCTCTCGCCTTGATTGCGCCACAGAATGCCCTTCATTGGGCCAATATCACGGTAACCAAACACAGCGACCAGGTAAGCATATACCGCTGCTACCGCTGCGGCTTCTGTTGGCGATGCGATACCACCGTAGATGGAACCCAGCACGATCACGATCAGCATCAGACCGCCCATTGCAATGGAACCGGACTTCGCCAACTGACGGAAACCCGGGAACGGCTGCGCCGGGAGTTTCTTAATGCGCGCCGTGATATAGATCGCGATCATCAGGATGCCGCCCATCATCAGGCCCGGAATGAAGCCGGCCATGAACATACGGGACGCAGACACTTCGGTCGCCGCCGCGTATACCAACATCACAATGGATGGTGGAATCAGGATACCCAACGTACCCGCGTTCGCGATAACACCGGCCGCAAACGATTCCGGGTAACCCGCACGCACCATACCGGCGATAACGATGGTACCGATCGCTGCTACCGTGGCCGGAGATGAACCGGATACCGCAGCGAACAGCATACATGCCATCACCGAGGCCATCGCCAGACCACCCCGTACGTGACCAATACTGTCGATTGCAAAGTTGATCAGGCGTTTTGCCACACCACCGGTCGACAAAAACGCGGAAGACAGGATAAAGAACGGGATCGCCAGCAACGTATAGTGTTCAGAGGTGGCTTCGAACAACTTCAGTGCCACTGAAGGCAGAGAATCGTTCGAGAACAGCAGAATCGTTGTAACGGAGGAGAAACCCAACGCAATTGCAATCGGCATCCCCATAAAGATGAAACCGAACAACATAAGGAACAACGCAGCAATAGTCATTTATTTGGTCTCCTTAGTATTGTTCTCTTTAGCCGCTGCTTCAGCCGCTTCGCTGGCTTTCAGCTCTTCGGCGATCTCCATGGATTCCGCCGCTTCATCAACAAAATGGAAGCCTTCCACTTCGCCTTTCAGTACTTTCCAACCCAGCTCCAGAAAACGCAGGGCCAGCAGGGCAAAACCGATCACCAGAATACTCATCGGTATCCATTTAGGGATTGGCAGATCCTCCAGCTCGATTCCGATCATCTTCATCTTCGCCAGATAGATCCAGGAGCCGTACAGGAACATACCGCAGTAAACCAGCGCCAGCACAATCGCCAGCAGTGTCAGGAAACGGTGAATCGGGCTTGGCAGCAGTTTTACAAAGACATCAACACCAATATGCGCACCCACTTTTACCCCATAACTTGCACCGTAAAGCACAAACCATGCAGCGATCAGCAGGGTCACTTCCTGCGCCCAGTGAATACCGGTATTAAAGCCAAAGCGCAGAACCACCTCAGCAAACACTAACAGTGTCATCGACACCATCAGCAGAGAGAGGAAACTCTCCTCAAAATGATCAATCACTTTTCTTATCATGACGGGCCCCTTATCGCGCGGTTGCTTGGACTTAACCGCTTATTGTTATCGCCGAAGGAACATAGAACTCACAGGACAACTCACATGCATTGCATCTGAGGGAAGTTCTCCTCTGAGCATGAAGGTATGAAATGTGGTAACTCTTACGACAGCTACGAATAGCTGCAGACAGAGACGGACCGACAGGCCCGCCTCTAAGACAGACCGAAGCTTACTGGTTAGACGCTTCAGCAGCGCTGATCACATCAGCACCAATTTCGTCTTCAAACTGCTTCCAAACCGGCTTCATTGCAGTCACCCACTGAGCGCGCTCAGCGTCAGACAGGTTCACCACTTCGGAACGCTTGGATTCGATGATCGCCTGTTTGTCGGATTCTGCTTTCTGCGCAGCAATCTGGTTACCGTGTGCGATCGCGTCGTTCAGCGCAGCGCTGATTTCAGTACGCAGATCGTCATCCAGACCCATCCAGAACTCAGCGGAAGTTACAATCAGGTAGTCCAGAACACCGTGGTTAGATTCGGTGATGTAAGGCTGTACTTCGAAGAATTTCTTGGAAAAAATGTTAGACCAGGTGTTTTCCTGACCGTCGATTGCGCGGGTCTGCAGCAGGGTGAATACTTCGGAGAAAGGCTTTTTCAGAGGCACTGCATCAATTGCTTCGAACTGCGCCTGCAGCACGTCAGAGGTCATGATGCGGAATTTCTTACCTGAAGCATCAGCAGGCACTTTCAACGGCGCACTGGCAGACAGCTGTTTCATACCGTTGTGCAGGTAACCCAGACCGACCAGTCCTTTTTTCTGCAGAGCACCCAGCAGTTTCTGACCTTCAGGGCCCTTCTGGAAACGCTCTACTGCATCCATGTCCTTAAACAGGAATGGCAGATCGAACACCTGCAGTGACTTGGTGTATTTCTGGAATTTGGACAGGGATGGCGCCGCCATCTGTACGTCACCCAGCAGCATCGCTTCCAGAACTTTGTTGTCACCGAACAACTGAGAGCTAGGGAAAACTTTGACTTCTACTTTGCCTGACAGACGCTCATCAACCAGTTCCTTGAACTTGATCGCCATCTGACCTTTCGGGGTGTTCTCAGCCACTACGTGAGAGAACTTGATTTCAACCGGTGCAGCCGAAGCCGTCTGAGCACCAACCATAAGAGCCAAAGAGGCCACTGCAGCAGTAAGTAAACGCATAACGCATCTCCTATTTTTTGATTTATTAGCGTTGTTTGTTTGGACAAAGTCATCCGCGTCACCCTTGGAAGGAGCGCATGATGATTACCTATGTATTCAGCAAACAGGGTGCCAACTCTCAAAATATGCGTTTACTTATTTTATATATCCTTTTTATTCATAGAGTTACAAACAAACAACATAAAACACCCCTGACATAATCGCCCTCTGGTATGGGTGGAAAACCACCCATTTCCAAGCTATCACTTGGCGAAAAACCACCCACCTATCAGGCTCTCCGGGGCACGGTTACTGTAAATAAATGTATTAAATATTGATCTGTATCCGCCGATAACGTGCATAGGCACTATGCGATATGGCGCTTTACGGCCTACACTGTGGGCTTTGCAAAAAAATGTTCAGGCCCTCGTTCCGGTTACTCAGGTGGTATAAACGTGAAACTTTCAGGCAGTTCAATCCAGACCAAAGTTAATCTCTCTCTGGCAGCTGTGTTTCTGCTCGTTCTGATCAGCTCACTCACGACCATCTATAAGAGTGAAAGCTCGCTAGCCAACAATGTTGCGCGGAAAACCACCACCGACACGGCCAGTTCCTATTTCGACAGTATCAATATCCTGATGCTCAGTGGCGCGATGAATAATCGCCAATCGCTGCAGGAGAAAATCCTGACCAATGACGACCTGAACGAAGCCCGTATTATTCGAGGTGATGCGGTCAGCAGTGTTTACGGTCCGGGTTCAGCAGATTCCACGATCATCGATGATCTCGACCGCCGGGCGATGAGAGGTGAATCGATCATTGAAGAGATCAATAACGATCAGGGCCATTTCCTGACCGTCGTCACGCCCATGAAGGCGCTCTCTTCCTACAAAGGCACGAACTGTCTGCTCTGCCATCAGGTTCCTGAAGGCACCGTGCTCGGCGCGGTGCGTGTCACCTATGACTTCGCCAATCTGGATACTCAGATCAACAATAACGTGATGAAAGTTGCGTTTGTTGAGCTCGCGCTGTTTATCGCCGGTTTAATCGTTATCAGTTTGCTGTTACGTCGTATCGTTTTGCAACCCGTGAACCGACTCAGCAAAACAATCTCCGAAATTGATAAAAACGCTGACTTGAGCCAGCGCATTAAAGTGACCTCCAATGACGAGATCGGCCAGATGTCTACGGCGTTCAACTCCATGCTGCAGAGCTTCCACGACAGCCTGAACAAGGTCAGCACGACCATTCATAAACTGGGCTCCTCCAGCAGCCAGATCAACGAAATAGCCACCTTGGCCAATGACGCCGTGCGTAACCAGCAAATACAGACCAGCGCCGTCGCCGCCGCTATGGAGCAGATGGAAGTTGCCACCCGCAGTGTTGAAGCCAGTGCAGAAAGTACTGTCTCAGCCTCAGAACTGGCATTAAAGGAGAGCACTAACGGCACCAGCATCACCACCGATGCAATCGGCGCGATCGAAGGTCTGAAACAGGAGATCGACGGTGCTACAACCGTAATCCATAAGCTGGACGAACAAAGTCAGAACGTAGGCACCGTGCTGGAGGTCATCCAGAAGATCGCCGAACAAACTAACCTGCTGGCGTTGAACGCCGCGATTGAGGCCGCCCGCGCGGGTGAACAGGGCCGAGGCTTCGCCGTCGTTGCAGATGAAGTTCGCACACTGGCCAGCCGTACCCGCAACTCCACCGAAGAGATCAATGCCATCATTGAAGCCTTGCAGCACGATGCCCGTGACGCAGTAAACGTCATGCAGCGCGCACACCAGAGTGCAGAAGACGGCGTTGCTCAGGTGCAGGGCACCTCTAATGCGCTTAGTAACATAGCTGAAGAGGTTCGTGTTATTAACGACATGAACCATCAGGTCGCCTCGTCGGTTAAAGAGCAGACACAGATGGCGGCCAGCGTTGAGTCCAGCGTGACAGAGATTGCAAAAACATCTGAGCACACCTCATCACGGGCCGGAAAGTTGAATCAAGTCGCGCATGAGCTGGGATCTTTAGCCAGCGAGCTGGAAATTCTGGTACAGCGCTTCAAACTTTGATCCAACGTCATTAAGACGTATCAATAAAAAAGGCCGCTGATGCGGCCTTTTTTATTGTCTGTCGATCCGCAAACGCAGATCCGGGATCAGTTCTTATAATCGTTTTTATCTAACCCGTATTTCTTCATCTTGTCGTACAGCGTCTTTCGCGGCAATCCGAGACTCACCAGCGTATCTTTGATCGAGCCACCATGTTGTGCCAGATCGGCCTGAATCAGCATTTTCTCAAAACGCTCGACCTGCTCGGGCAACGTCATCGCTCCCCCCTGCTCACCATTGGTGATCGGGCGGTTATCAAAGTCGAAGGTGCAGGATTCACCCAACAACACGTAACGCTCGGCCAGGTTACGCAGCTCACGTACATTGCCGGGCCAGTCATGGGTCATCAAACTGTGCATGCGTTCAGCAGAAAGAGGCGTAATCGCCCGTCCATACTGGTTAGAGGCCAGCAAGGAGAAATGCTGAAACAACATGGGTATGTCATCACGGCGCTGGCGCAGTGAAGGAATATCCAGCCGCACCACATTCAAACGATAATAGAGGTCTTCGCGGAAAGCGCCCTCTGCGGACAACTCTTTCAGATCCGCTTTTGTTGCCGCGATAATCCGGATATCCAGCGGAATCAGTTCGTTGGAACCCAGCCGTTCAATCGCCCGCTCTTCCAATACCCGCAGCAACTTAATCTGTAATGTCACCGGCATGCTCTCGATCTCATCGAGAAACAAGGTGCCGCCATTCGCGTGTTCAAACTTACCAATGCGGCGTGCTTTGGCATCGGTAAACGCACCCTTTTCGTGACCGAAGAGTTCCGACTCAATCAGGTTTTCCGGTACAGCCCCGCAGTTGATCGCAACAAAATTGTGATCCCGGCGCACACTGTGATCATGCAGGTAGCGGGCAGTCAGATCTTTACCTGTTCCGGTTTCACCCATGATCAGAATATCTGCTGGCGCATCGGCGATGGTTTGCACCAGACGGCGCATCTGCACCACGGCGGCCGTATTCCCGATGATCCGAGGCCCGGGAGAACTCTGCAGTTCCAGCTCCTGGCGTAAGCGACGGTTCTCGATGGTCAGCCGACGCTTCTCCACGGCACGCCGCACAACATCCAGCAACCACTCAGAAGAAAACGGTTTTTCAATAAAGTCATAGGCACCGTCACGCATGGCACTCACCGCCATCGAGATATCACCGTGACCGGTAATCAGAATCACTGGCAGATCCGGATCTTGGGCCTGCACACGGCGCATCAGTTCAAGACCATCGATACCGGGCAGGTTGATATCCGTCACCAGCACACCGGGCCAGTCATCGCTGATCAGCGCCTGTACCTGCTCGGCGTTTTCCAATGCCGTCACATCATACCCTCCCAGCTCAAGCGTTTGCCCCGCTGCGAGTCGGATATGCTTCTCGTCGTCCACCAGAATAATGGGGAGACTCTCTTCAGTATGCACCTGAGGCCCTGCTGTCATATCACTCAATCCCCGCAACCTGCGCCAGTGGTAATTCGATTATAAATATTGCCCCACCCTCAAGGTGGTTTGCCACACTCAGGCGGCCGTTCAGGTTTTCAATAATCCGATGGGAGATCGACAATCCTAAACCCAACCCTTGTCCCGCTTGTTTCGTCGTAAAGAAAGGTTCAAACACCCGCCCTAATTCATCGGCCGGAATCCCCGGACCGAAGTCACGCACGCGGATGGTCAGCGTCTCTGGCTGAGGCTGTATGCTGATCTCAATACGTTTATGGTCCACATCATCCATCGCCTGCAGCCCATTGCTGATCAGGTTCACCATCACCTGTTCCAGCCGCACCATGTCCGCCATTACATAGATCTTCTCCAGACCCGGCGGCCAGCTGATCTCTGCACCTTGTTTGTTCAGGCGACCATACATAATCGACATGGCACCATCACGTACCGCCTTCAGGCAGACCGTTTCAGGCTGACCCGAGCTCTTCCGGGAAAACTCTTTCAGCGGATGAATAATCTTCGCCATCCGTTCGGTCAGCCCGCCAATCTCATCCAGATTGGTGGCAGCAACGTCCGTTTTACCCATATTGAGGAATGCCCGGGCATTATCAGCGTACGCACGGATCGCCGTCAGTGGCTGATTCAGCTCGTGGTTAATACCCGCCGACATCTGACCCAGTACCGCCAGTTTAGCCGTCTGGATCAGCTCATCCTGCGTATTACGGTGCTGTTCGACCTCTTCGATGAGTTTTTCGTTGGCGCACGTCAGATCAGCGGTACGTGATTCAACGCGCGACTCCAGCTCATCCCGTGCCCGCTGTAACTCCTGCTCGTACAGCTTGCGTTCGGTGATGTCATGGATCGTCACAATAAAGCGTTTTACGCCCCCTACCTGCATCTGTCCGATAATCAGCTCGATGGGGAAGTTGCTGCCATTTTTACGACAGCCATACGCCTCAATAAACAGCTCAGATTCACGCGTCTCGTCAGAGGCCGTGATATGTTCCCAGCACACGCGACGATCACGGTAGCACACCAGAATACTGAAATACTCTTGCCGGATATGCTCTTCGCTGTAACCGAATAGCCGTTCAGCGGTGGTGTTGAATGATTCGATGCGCCCCTTGTCATCCAGAGTAATCAGACCTGCCTGCGTATTGTCGATGATGGCCCGAATGCGGGATTCATTTTCTTCCAGCGCTTCGGTCCGGTGCTGCTTGAAACGTTCCCGTTCACGCTTGATACGTTCGCGCGCCAGCAGGAACAGCACCAGCAAACCCAGCGCCACGTATACAAACGATGCCAGTACCACCGCATTAAAGACCTGCTTGCTAACC
>JAGSHA010000470.1 GCA_023954795.1 Oceanospirillaceae bacterium
GTCCGGGCGCATGGGATGATCCAGAAGCGGGCTACGGTCCTCAGATCAATCCTCAGGCTCGTGACAAAGTTCTGGGCTTCATTCAGCAGGGTAAAGATGCTGGTGCAGACTGTATCCTCGACGGTTCTGACGTTGTGGTTGAAGGCTACCCGGATGGTAACTGGGTGGGTCCAACCATGTTCAGTGGTGTGACTACTGATATGTCCATCTACCAGGAAGAGATCTTTGGTCCTGTTCTGATCGCTCTGGAAGTAGACACGTTGGATGAAGCGATCGAGCTGATCAACAACAACCCATACGGTAACGGTACGTCCATGTTCACCTCTTCTGGTGCAGCAGCACGTAAGTACCAGCACGAGATCAAAGTGGGTCAGGTGGGTATCAACGTACCTGTACCAGTGCCTCTGCCAATGTTCTCTTTCACTGGCTGGAGAAAGTCTTTCTACGGTGATCAGCACGCTTACGGTAAGCAGGCTGTACGTTTCTACACAGAAACTAAGACTGTGACAGCACGCTGGTTCGAAGATGATATCGATACGGGTGTAAACACCACTATCCAGCTGAAGTAATTTTCAGCACGTACCAGAAAACAACAGAAGAAAAACCGAGAAGGGAGCGCGGTTCGTCTAAATGGCGGAATCGCGACTCCCTTCCACGTAGGAGAGAGCGATGGATTTCGAGCTGAATGAAGACCAGATTGCATTCGCCGACATGGCCCGTGCCTTTGCACAAAACGAATTTGAACCCCATGCCGCCGAATGGGATCAGGAACAGACTTTCCCGGTAGACGTACTGCGTGCTGCAGGTGAGATGGGCTTTTGTGGCCTGTATTCACCGGAAGACGTAGGCGGGTTAGGCCTGAGTCGCCTGGATGCCAGCATTATTTTTGAACAGCTGGCTATGGGTTGCACCTCAACCACAGCGTTCATCACTATCCATAACATGGCAGCCTGGATGATTGCGGACTTCGGTAACGAAGATACCCGTCAACAGTGGTGCCCTGAGCTAACCGCTGGTCAAAAACTGGCGTCTTACTGCCTGACCGAGCCGAATGCTGGCTCCGATGCAGCCTCCCTGAAAACCACCGCGCGTCGTGAAGGTGACAACTACATCCTGAACGGTAGCAAGATCTTTATCTCTGGCGCTGGCAGCACAGATGTACTGGTCGTTATGGCACGTACCGGTGTTGATGGACCAAAAGGTATCTCTGCATTTGCAGTGGACGCCAAGGCTGAAGGCATCGTTTACGGCCGTAAAGAAGAAAAGATGGGCTGGAACAGTCAGCCAACCCGCATGATTACGTTTGAAGACGTTGTTGTACCTGCGTCCGCTTTGCTGGGCAACGAAGGTGACGGTTTCAAGATCGCCATGAAAGGTCTCGATGGCGGCCGTATCAACATCGCAACCTGTTCGATTGGTACTGCGCAGGCTGCGCTGAATCGTGCTCGCGATTATATGCATGAGCGCAAACAGTTTGGTAAAGAGTTGGCGAACTTCCAGTCCTTACAGTTCAAACTGGCCGACATGGTGACTGAACTGGTTGCTGCGCGTCAGATGGTTCGATTGGCAGCGTCTAAACTGGATGCGGGCCACGCGGACAAAGCCGCATACTGTGCGATGGCAAAACGTTTCGCGACGGATGTTGGTTTTAACGTGGCCGATGAAGCGTTACAGATTTTTGGTGGTAACGGTTATATCAAAGAGTACCCGATGGAGCGTTATGTGCGTGATAACCGCGTACACCGTATCCTGGAAGGGACGAACGAAATTATGCGCGTCATCGTTGCACGTCGTGTGTTGATGGAAGACGCAGCGGATCTGATTTGATCCACACCTGCAGATAAGATTTGGAGATTTAAGATGACCGATAAGCTGATCGTAGAGAAACAGGGTCATACCGCTGTTATCACCATGAACAATCCACCGGCTAACACCTGGACTGAAGACAGTCTGAAAGGGTTGGCTGTTGTTGTTGAAGAGCTGAATCAGGATAAAGATGTTTATGCTCTGGTGATTCGCTCTACAAGCGAGAAGTTCTTTTCTGCGGGTGCAGATCTGAACCTGTTTGCTGATGGTGATCGTTCAGTGGCGCGTGATATGGCGCGCTATTTTGGTGAAGCATTTGAAACGTTGTCTCGCTTCCGCGGTGTATCTATCGCGGCAATCAATGGTTTTGCGATGGGTGGCGGTCTGGAAGTGGCGCTGGCGTGTGATATCCGCATCGCGGAAGAACAGGCTCAAATGGCGCTGCCGGAAGCTAAAGTCGGTCTGCTGCCGTGTGCAGGCGGTACACAGAACCTGACGATGCTGGTTGGCGAAGGCTGGACTAAGCGTCTGATCCTGTGTGGCGAGCGTATTAAGGCGCCGTTGGCGAAAGAGATCGGTCTGGTCGAAGAATTGGTGCCAACCGGGCAGTCTTTTGAGCGTGCAATGGAGATGGCAAAAGCCGTTGAACAGCAGAGTCCAACGGCTGTTGCAGCCTGCAAACAGCTGATTCAGAACAACCGTACTAATCATTGGGATGCAGGTTACATTCTGGAGCGCGAGTTGTTTGTTGACCTGTTCCAC
>JAGSHA010000296.1 GCA_023954795.1 Oceanospirillaceae bacterium
CCACCGAGTTTTCCCAACCCGCTATCGACCAGATGCTAGGGTTTTATAAGGTGGCCAAGTACAACTACTTCCCCGGCTGGCATCAGCAGGCCAGCATCATCGAGCTATTGATCAATCAAAACAGTTGGCAGAGTATGCATCCCAGCCAACAGGCCACGCTGGAAGCACTCTGCAAAGCGGCGATGACCAATACCCTGGCCCAAGGTGAGGCTATCCAATATCAAGCCATGCAAAAAAACGTTCAGGAACGTGGTGTCACCAACCTCTATTGGAGCCCGGACATGCTGGCGTTATTCGAAGACACCTGGCAACAGGTCGTCAAAGAAGAGTCAAAGGATCCCTTCTTCAAAAAGGTCTGGGAGGATCTGGCAACATTCAGGGCCAATTATGAGATCTGGCAGCGACACGCGTTTCTACCTCGGGATACGGGGGACTCTGCTCAATAACGAAGTTGCTTACAACGCCAAATTATAGAAAGTACGACAGATACGCTCAGGCAGGCGCTGGCATCACACAAGCCTGCGGCTGATCGATAACTACTCCGTCGCCAGTATTCTGCCCTGCAGACTATGCACGCACGTGCAGGATTAAGCGCGATGTATCGGCTTAACTACGGCAGATGCTGATTCTTCAATTAGGATGCCTTCACATACCCGGTGTCGATTAACTAGTGATAATGGTTATCTATCAAGCAATAGGCATAACACGCCCAGTTGGATCGTAGACAGACATCAGATAAAGCAGAAAAACTCACGCCTGTCTTCGTCAATTGAGTTGTCCCCTGAGAGTGGCCCCGCTATTGGCGCTGTATCAGAGTTAAGTCATGTGAGTCGCAATTATCTGATCATGGCACCTATGGCGCGGACAGCTATTAGGCGTAAGGCGGTTGATTGCTTGCTTTGGCGCGAAACAATCAGAATGAATAGCGTCCCATCACTCGCAGACTCCAGAAAGGATCATTCTCTTTATTTCGCCCTGGGGGTCTTCGAACCTCTAGCGGGGTGTAATCAAAGGATACCAGCCACTGCCATGGTGACTTAGACCGATGAAGTAGTCCTAGCCGTAAGGTGCGAATAGTGCCATCGGTGCTGCGTTCGGAGCGATCAATGCTCCCCTGAAGCTGCGCATTGATTTGAACGTCTACTTCGACGCGAGTGATTGCGATACTTGCGAAGGGCTGCACCGGGCTATTATCAACAGTAAAGGCCGCCGTGACTTCAAGGCCAAGATGTTCGAGCCTCACATCGTCACGCGAAGGTGCGATACAACCGAACGGGTTATTTATGCTGCCAGGCGGCAAGACTGCAACATCGGCTGGGCAGGTGATATCTGCTGTAACATGGCCACTCTGTCCATACAGACGCGCCCCACCCCGCCATCGGCCAATCTCAAACAGGGTTTGCTCCAGAGCAATACTGTAGATGCCATCAGGCTTGGCGCCGTTTACAGAAACGGGAGGGGTCCAAGCCACCTCTAATGCAGCATCATTCGGTAGCGTCAACCAACCACGTATTCGGCCGTAAGCGGGTGATTTATTCAGATCTTCATACTTAAGACCATCAAAACCGACCCGGCTATCTTCACGAGTAACGCGCGGAATACTGGCCAGGTCGGCACCGAGATGGAAACTCCAGGGCTCACTCCGCGTGGGCGGGCCGCCGCCAAGGAACAGGGTTGCGGCACTCATGTAAGCCATAGCCCAGGACTCTGGTCTCTCAAATGCCAGTTGTTCGCTGTCGCCTGTTACCAAAACCTCACCCGCCATGCCGGTGCAGCTCAATGTCAGCAAACTATAGGCTGACACTGAGGCCAGCATGGATGGTCTGGGTTTTCTCATCGAATCACGTCCACATTCAATTCATCGCAGGCATTGTTGCTCCTTAGACTTCCGTGCCGTTATAGCGGCTCTGCTGCGATCTGTAATATGGGGTTGCTGTGCGATCCCAACTCAGCAACGAAGATCAGTCGCAACCAAAGGAATTCAGTCCGCGAACTCGGTGGTAAGTTTGCACTCAATACAGTCCCCTAAATGCGTTGCACTCAGTAAGGTGAAGCGGAAGATCTCAGTCGTCGCATCCAACATCAATGTTGCACTGTAAATGCTGTTTCCCACTTGAACCCGTGGCAATATTAATACGCCCGTCGCCAAGGACAATCTCGCCAGGTCTTGCGCTATCAGGTCAGACAGCTGCGTCGCCTCAACCAGATCAAAAGCGAGCGGGTTGTTTGCGACCAGCAGCATCGACGCACTGTAGCTACCCAGCTCTGTAACACTCACGAAGTCAATATCCAGGCTTCCGCTCGCTGCATCATAAAAAACCTCAATGGACGGAACGGTGCTGCTATGCCCAGCGAAGTTAGTCGGTGATGCCATCGTTACCGCTCCGTTGCCAGATAAAGACTGGAAGCCGTCCAGAGGCAGGTTCGTTAAGTTAAGCGTGTCAACTCCGGCGAAGTTGAGGCTACCGCCAGCCACAGGTAAAAAACCAGTCGCAATGATAAAATCCGGTTCAATCCCGGTCACGACCTGAAAGTCGCGAGTCGCCAGTAATAAGTGCTTATTGTTGGTGGGCTGGTTGGAATTAGTAGGAAAAGTGAACACACTGACCGGGCCATCAGATGAGGTCGCAGTTATCGTGTGATTGGCAAGAAACTCCTGCCCTGCACTGGGTGAGAACAACTCGATAAATTGCAGTGAACCATCTGCACTACTAAAAACCTCGTTGATTTGCCACAGATGAAAGACGGCCTGAGCCTGACTGCTCAGTAATAGTGATAAAAGTATTGGGAAAAAAGACCCATATTTAGGCAGTTTCATCGCTCAGCCTCCAGTCAAAAAGCAGCCGACATCCTGAAATTGTCGCGCTACTTTTTTTAACTATAGCCTGTCCAAGCACTGATACGGTTTATTGAGGTTGTTGGCGCAGTACCAAGGTTGAGTCATGTGTGTGTAGGTATCCTGATAGGGTCGGTTGCCAGGTTGAAACACGCTCAATATTGGAGTTTTTAAAACCACTGGGTAGCGCCAAAAATGGAGCCAATCCGACTGATTCAATTGGTAACGAACACCAACACATCTTACTTTTGAACAAGCATAGAGGGAGGTTGCCCGATATATGAGTGAAACGCCGATGAAAATTCGCTCGGGCTTCGATATCTTGCCTCCCGTCCCCACCCGCACTTTTTGAAGAGCCCAGCCCCCTAAAATCGACAATGAACGGAAGCATTTGATCTGTAGGTACTACTGCCCTGATCCAGCTTGACTGTCGTATACTATTGTTTCCTAAAGCCGCAACTAAACAACCGAATGTTTGCATTTATTCACTAGAGGGTTTGGCGCAGGATGATTCCAGACTGGTTAGACAGCGCGGCCACTCCGCCGCAGGTCTCTGGAGATCAACACACTCACTCTGAGGTAGATATGAAGTATAAAAATAATAATGCCGTAGCCTTATCCCTGACCGCAGCACTCCTCTTCAGCAGCAGCTCTTTCGCTGCAACCACCTGGAAAATTGCCGGTGGTGATTCTGAAGGCAGCTCTCAGCATGCCTTTGGCCTGAAATTTGTCGAACAACTGGAAGCCAAAACCGATGGTAAATACACCGGCCAGTTGTTTATGAACAGCCAGCTGGGTAGCGAGCAGGATACGGTCGTTGAAGCCGGTCTCGGCACGCTGGATTTCTCAATCCTTGCCATCAATAACGTAACCCCTTTCTCTCCTACTGTAGGCGTGTTTACCCTACCCTATGTGATCCAAAGCCTTGAAGAAGCGGAACTGCTGACACAGGGTGAGGTGGGCGCGGAGCTGGTTGAAAATACCGTTGAAGATGCCGGTGTGCGAATTGTCGGCTGGGCTTATACCGGTTTTCGGGTGCTGACAAATTCCAAGCAACCGGTGAAAACCTTAGACGACCTTCAACAGATCATTGTCCGTGTGCCCAAAAACGAGATCATGATCGACACCTATAAAGCGTGGGGAGGCAACCCAACCCCGATGGCCTGGTCTGAAACTTTTACAGCCCTGCAGCAAGGCGTAGTGGATGGTCAGGACAATCCTTATGTCACTGTGGATGCGATGAAGTTCGATACGGTGCAGAAGTACGTGACCAACATCCGCTATATCTTCTCCATCGAGCCGTTGATCATGAGTGAAGCGCTGTTTCAGGAGCAACGCCCTGAGGTACAACAGGCCATCATTGAGGCAGGAAAAGCCGCAACAAAACACAGCGCAGAGTTTTTGACCGCGAACGAAACCCGCATCAAACAGCAGCTGGTCGAAAAAGGCATGGTCATCAGTGATCCCGCTAACGGTGAAAAGGAATGGATCGATAAAGCCATATCCGCGGTCTGGCCGAAGCATTATGAGAGCATCGGCGGTAAAGACAAACTCAATCGAATCCTCCGTTTGCTCGGCCGCGAAGAGATTTAAGCGCACGACAAAGTAACA
>JAGSHA010000075.1 GCA_023954795.1 Oceanospirillaceae bacterium
GATTCGTAGGTTGGGTGGAGCAACGTGATACCCAACATGGAAAATATCCGGTGACCACCGGGGTGTTGGGATTCGCTACGCTCGTCCCAACCTACGTTGAGTCTTATAATTCTCGATTATCCCAATCTACGCTGAAATCACGGTATATAAACAAAAAAACCGGAGCTACAACGTTCATCGAAGACGTTGAAGTCCGGTGGTGAAATCCAAAAGCCGGGAGGGTGGTGCTAAACAAGGCGTTGATCGGACGGGGCGTCCGGCCGACGCCCCGGGAAATTGTTTAACACCCTTTGCTCGGGTATCCCGGCTGGGATTTCCAGTTATTTCAGGAAGTGCAATTGAGGCATGTCTAGCGTACTTCGTTTCTGGCTTTAAGCTGATCAACCAGTTTCAGCCGCTGTACTTTGCCGGACGGGCCTTTGGGGAGGTCGTCGAAGAAGTAAATGTTGCGCGGTGTTTTTACCTTTCCAAGTCGGTCGGTACAGAACTCAATCAGGTCAGCTTCTGAGACCTTGGCCTCTTGTTTGATCACCACGCACGCGACCACTTCCTGCCCGTAGTGCTCGTCATCGATACCAACGGCTCCGGCTTCAATGACACCCGGGTGGGAATAGAGCGCATCATCAATTTCGCGGGGCGCGATATTCTCACCCCCTTTGATGATCAGCTCCTTCAGGCGGCCGGTGATGAAAATAAATCCGTCTTCGTCCTGACGGGCAAGATCACCGGTATGCAGCCAGCCATCGGCATCCAATGCGCTGGCAGTGGCTTCAGGGTTTTTGTAGTAGCAGCGCATGACACAATCACCGCGGACCATGAGTTCGCCTTCTTCCCCTGCGGGTTGGGTATCACCTTGTTCGTTGATGACTTTGATCTCTGTCCCAAACGCGATACCCGGAGAGCCATATTTATTGGTTTTTGGCGGCATCGGATTGGATAGTATCTGTGCTGATGTTTCGGTCAGCCCCATGGTTTCCACGATCGGCACGCCAAATTTTTCTTCGAAGCCGGCGTGCAGCGTGGGAGGGAGTGCAGCGGATGCTGATCGGCCGAAGCGTACTTTTCCCAGTGCTTGCTTCAGGTCTTCCCCTTTTAACTCACCTTCGTGGTGCATGAGGTAGGAGATGATGGTGGGAACGACACTGAACCAGGTGGCTTCGTGGTCGATCACCCAGCTCCAGAACGATGAGGCACTGAAACTGTGCGGCATAATCACGCTGCCACCGCTGGCGAGTGGTGCCATGACAGTGACGCACTGAGCGTTGATGTGGCACAGCGGCAATACACAGAGCGCGCGGTCTTCCTGAGTCAGCTCGTGGGCGCACGCGGTGTTCATGCCGCCCGCCAGCAGGTTTGTGTTGGTCAGGATAACGCCTTTAGGCCGACCGGTGGTGCCAGAGGTGTACATCAGCAAGCCATCATCGTCACCCGATACTGACGCATGCAGAGGTTCAGCTGCGGGTTCAACCGGCCAGCGTGGTCTTTTGTCGACGTCCGTGAGAATGATTTGTACCGGGCGTTCCAGTTTGCTGGCGGCCGCTTTCACCAGATCAACGTACTGCTCAGACACAAAAACGATCTTGCTGTCGGAATGGTCCAGTACATATTCGATCTGGTCTTTACCGGCTGCGGGATTCAACGGTGAGGAGACGCAGCCGGCATAAAGGGTTGCCAGAAACAGCTCAAGCGCAGTCTGGCCATTGCCCATCATAAAGGAGATGGTATCGCCTTGACGTAACTGCAGCGCGTTGAAGTAACGGCCGTAGTTTTGCGCCGCGCCTTGTAGTTCTGCGTACGTCAGCTGATTTCCGGTTTCAGGAAAGCATGCAAACGGCTGCATGGGCTGGCTGGACGCGAAATGGTCAATCACTGCGCGAATACTGGGAGCCGGTGGCTGATAAGAGATTACGCTCATGACAGATATTTCCTCTGGTAGTCGCCAAAGATATCTTCAACCGTGACTTCGCGCGGAGGGATGGTGCGCACGACACGGGTGATGTTCATGTAATGCTTGTAGTGCACGTTCTGATCGGTAATGTTGCCGCCCCAGGTGCCGCAACCCATAGATAGTGAGAACGGCATGCCGTTATCAAAGCTACCGCCGGTGGCAAAGCAGTGAGGCTGGTTCACGATAATGCGGCAGACCGGCATCTCCTGACCCAGATTCTGCGGACGTTCAGGGTCGCTGGTATGGATCCCCAGTGAATGGCCTTTGCCCTGATAGGACAGAACGTTGCTGGCCAGACGTTTGGCGTCTTCAAAGTCACTGGCACGGTATACCGTCAATACCAAAGACATTTTTTCACCGCTGAAAGGCGCATCCGCACCAATACCGGTTTCGCTGACCAGCAGGAATGCACTGTCAGCTAAGCCTTCGCGTTCAAGGCCGACCACGCTGCACACGTCGGACACGGGTTTCGCCAGGACTTCACGGTTCAGATGGCCGTGCTGCCACATTGTGTCCTGCAGCTTCTGTTTTTCATCTGCGTCTAGCATCGGCGCACCGACTTTGGCGAACTCGGCCAGCATGGCGTCGTACACTGCATCAACGATAATGACACTGTTTTCGGAGGAGCAACTGGTGGCATTGTCGAATGTTTTTGAGGCTTTTATCTTGGCTGCTGCGGCTGCCAGGTCAGCCGTTTCATCGACGATCACGGATACGTTGCCCGCACCCACGCCAAATGCTGGAGTGCCGCTGGTATAGGATGCACGCACGTTGTTCTGGGAGCCGGTCGCGACGACCAGGTCAACCTGCTTCAGCATCTCCATACTCAGCGCTTTGCTGACGGGGGTAGGCAGTTGTTGCACCAGATCACGCGGTGCACCGACACGGTCTAATTCTGCGTAAACCAGTTCCAGCAGGCGGGTGCAGGAAGGCTGGCCTTTCGGAGAGGGTGCCAGAATGATCGCGTTACGGCACTTCAGCGCGTTCAGGGTGTTGTTCATCGGTGTGGCGATGGGGTTGGTCGACGGTACGATCACGCCAACAACACCCACTGGACGGCCGATTTCGACCAGGCCGTTGTCCGGATCTTCATTAATAATGCCCACGGTCTTTGCGTGTTTCAGATCGCGCAGCAGACCCAGGGTTTTACGGTGATTCTTAGTGACTTTGTCTTTGACGTTACCAAGACCGGTTTCTTCTACAGCCAGTCGCGCCAGTCGTTCGTTGTTTTCCGGGTTGATCAGTGCCCAAGCGACAGCCGTGACGACTTCATCAACCTCAGTCTGGGTATAGCGGTCAAAAATTGCCTGAGCGCTCCGTGCTCGTGCAACCAGCTCAGCGACCTGAGCCTGTTCGTTTGTTGTAGTCATTTCCAATCTCCACTGAACCAGACATGGATATTTATCTGATATATCTCTTATTACTCATCTATATGAGTGGCATAGCCAAACGAACTGCCAGAGACAGAACGAATAGCTATGTTTAGTGCTGGACGCGCGCCTTCAGATGAGGCGGCATAGGTCCGGGGTCAGAATTACTTCTTCAGATCGCTGAGCAGATCTTTGAGATAGGCTTCACGCTCCTTCCACATGCGGATCACTTCGTCACGTGGGATGATGCGGACGGGAGAGCCAGCAGAGTTCATCTTTTTCAGCGTCTTTTTATCTTCAAACATCAGAGGAACACGCTGTGCCAGATAATCTACTACCTCTGGCGGTGTACCTTTACGCGCCATGATGCCGCGGAAGTTCACACTGGAGTCATCAACTTCAACGCCTTGCTCCTTGAATGTCGCCACATCCGGCAGGAACTCGGTGTTACGCTTCAGGTCAGCAACGGCCAGAATCTTGATGCTGTCCTGATTACGGTAAGCGTCGGACAGGTTGTTAAAGCCTGCCGCTACCTGACCGCCCATTACACTCTTCATGGCAGGGGTGCCGCCTTTGTGTGGCACATAGGTCATTTTCAGACCGGTTGCACGGGCGAACTGCAGGAAGGCGATATGGTGACCCACATAGAGACCGGCACCTGAAAAGGTGACTTTACCCGGATTGCTGCGGGCGTAGGTCATCAGATCTTCGAGGGTGTCAAACGGGCTGTCTTTGCCAACAATCAGTACTGCCGGATCCGCACCCCAGTTGGCAATAGGTTCCAGATTGTCGATGTTGTACTTGGTGCGGAAGACAATGGACTGAGCGATGAAGTGAGGCACGTTGTAAGCCGCCAGTTCATAACCGTCCTGTTTGGCACGTGATGCATAGAAATCCCAGCCGACCTTACCGCCTGCGCCGGGTTTGTTCAGGATAACCATCGGTTGACCCAGATAGTCTTCCTTGCCAGCCAGCATCGTAACGATACGGGCCTGAAAGTCAGTAGCACCACCGGGAGAATAAGACACCACCATACTGACTGGTCGTTCTGGATAGGCTTCCGCCTGTGCCAGTTGGGGCAGGGCCAATACACTGACTGCGGACAGTAGTGTCAGGCTCTTGGTGACCATCTTCTTGGTGTGGGTGAAACTAAACATAGCTAACTCCTCGTCTTTTAAGACTGTATTTATTTTTTTGAGCTATTCGTTCGAGCTATTTAGTTGCTTTAGTGGCTGCTTCGTCCCTTTAAAGGAACAAAGCGGCCGGGGTTTGTAGTTGCAGCAGTACTGAAAAGATCAGATAGATCACACTGGTAAAGAGCGCTGAGATAATCATGCTTTTTACCAGGGTTTTACTGCGTGGACGGTGTGGGGTGTACACCACGATAATCAGCAAAAATGCCAGAAACGAGGTGGTATACAGACCCACAATGTCAGCCAGATAGAGGTACGCAAAGATGATGCTAAACATCGGGATCAGGCGAACAATATCGGGCCAGCGTGCTGGATTGCCTTCACCGACGATGCCGAACATCCAGCGCCACATAAAATCCGTAGCTTGTTTCAGCCAGCTCAGCAGCTCGCCTTCTGTCATCAGCAGAACAACTGCGAAGAAGAACAGAAAGTAAGCCAGCAGGTTAGGGAAGAAATAGGCACCTGCACCGTACTCAACGTCTGTACCCAGCATGAGCAGGATCACTGCGAGAAACAGGCCGCCAACGGCAGTTAAGCGTTTAGCTAACATCTTCAGGCTCCTTTTTTCTCTGCGGCGTCGTCATTAAAGTCGACCGGTGGCATTGGCTTTCGGGCTGTACGTTTCGCTTTGTACTCGCTGTAAAAGCTGTAGAAAATCGACAGAACCACCACGGCTACCAGCGTGATATTCAGCGGGCCACCGAAGAAGTACGGCACCATACCGTCACCCACTTCAGCGATAATCTGGCCCTGCAGGAAGTTCGTTTCTGCAATTGGACCCAGAATGATACCCAGTACAACCGGGGAGGGGCTGAAGCCAATTTTGGATGCGAAGTACATAGTGATACCGAGTGTCATCATTACGAACACATCGGAGAAGCTGTTCTGCACACTGTAGGTACCAAATACGGCCAGCACAGTAATTGCAGCGGCCATGTAGTACTCAGGAATATCCATCACAAAGCGGCTATAGCGACTGATCGCGATGCCAAAGAAACACATCAGCAGCTGACCTACTAACAGAGAGTCAATAAAGGTCCAGACGATCGGTGCGTGTTCGGTAAATAGTGCCGGTCCCGGGAACAGGCCGTGAATCAGCAGACCGCCCAATAGCACAGCGGCGGTAGGGGAGCCGGGTACGCTTAGGGTCAGCAGTGGCACGAGAGAGGGGCCAACCATCGCATTGTTGGCAGACTCGGCAGCGATAACACCCGCAGGTTCACCTTTACCGAATTTCTCTTTGTTTTTACTCATCTTCTTGGTTTGGTCATAGGACACCAAACCGGCAATCTGACCACCTGCGCCCGGAATCAGGCCGACCAGCACGCCGATTACGCTGCCAACCACCAGTGCTTTCCAGCGGATCAGGGTGTCTTTAATTGATGTGCCAATACCCTGAGCTTCCATCGCAAATTTCTGAACGCCACCGGGTAACATCTGAGGTGTCACCATCGATAACACCTGTGGTATCGCGAACAGGCCAACTAAGGCTGCGATGATATTGATGCCGCCGCCCAGATGTTCGCTGTAGGTGAAGCGTTCCACGCCTTGTACCGGGTCATAGCCGATGGTGGAGATCCAGAGGCCCACAAAACCGGAGAACAAGCCTTTGATCACAGAGCCGGAACCCAGTGAGCCAATAACGGTAACCCCCAGAATGGCGACCCAGAACAGGTGAGATGGCCCAAATCCTAGCGCCCATTTTGACAGGGTAGGCGTGAAGAAGATCAGGACAAAGACACCAATCACACCCCCGACAAATGAGGCGAGGAAGCAGTAGTGCAGTGCGGCTGTTGCCTTACCCTGTTTAGCCAATGGGTTGCCATCCAGTGTGGTGGCAATGTTGGCGGGAGCACCGGGGATGCTTAGCAAGATCGCGCTGACGGCACCACCGGCTACGGTGGCGGTGTACGCGGCGCCTAGCAGAATCAATCCGGTTGCCGGTTCCATATGAAAGGTAAATGGAATCAGCAGAGCCACGGCCATTGTCGGACTCAGGCCGGGCGTGGCACCTAGTATCAGGCCACCCACGGTGCCCAGAACCAGGATTAGGAAATTCCACGGAGTAAAGACCTCCGGGAGGTATTGAAGAAATTCAAACATCGTTATGCACCCTCGCGCTCAGCCATCCCGGTTGGGAAGATGGTTCGCGTCTGTTTTTATTGTCGTATTCGGGCTTCATACTGAGAAAAGGTTTTCTCGTTGGCACTGATATTCTCTTCTCAGACCTGAAAAACTGCGTGTGCTCTCCTTATTTCGACAACAGGTGTGTGCACCTGTTGTGGGTTGGTTGGTGTCACAATGCTGTGCGTACGGGTTGTTTTACGATGAGCAGGTTGAGCTCAGATACCTCGGCAACTTTACGTGAGATACTGCCAATCACGGCACCTTCCAATTTACCCAGGCCGCGGGTTCCCATCACGATGAGGTCAGCGAATTTATCGCGGGCTTCCTGGATAATCATGGTGGCGGGATCGCCGTTGAGAATGGATGTTTGCAGACGATCCAGTGCGTAACCTTCAGCTGTTTTGACCGCTTTGCTGACAATCTCTTGCGCGACACTTTCCAGTGCTGCATAGCGGATATTGAGAAGGTCGTCATCACGAATGAACTTCTGCAGTTCTTCTGGAATCTTCATAGGGCGAATGACATGCATGATCAGCAGATCTGCATCAAAGCGACTCGCCAGCTCGGCAGCGGTTTTAACCGCTTCTTCTGAGGACGGAGATCCATCCACGGCAACGCATATCTTTCTGTACATCGTTACACCTTTAATCGGTATGGCGCTATTGGTACTGCGCTATTGTTATGTAACTCATATATATGTGTTAGATGATGTAGCTGATAATAGCCCCCTTTTGATCTCTGTCAAGAGCCAAGTGGTGATCTGTTCGTGTCCGTATGCAGGGGATTCATTCGTCATATTCCTCCGATCCCCCGTCAGCCGTGCGATAGCGATAGGTTGATACAAAGTGCAAATATATATGTATCATATAGGTCATATATATGACTTGTGTTTTTTTCATTCAATGGCTGTGGGTTTGTTCGGATAACGCAGCACTAGAAGGGGAAGCATGAGCCTTAGATCACGATAAGAAGAGGAGGCTCTTTTCATGTATTCGGATCAATCGGCGATTATTGCCCATCGCTATCCGCTCGATCGGTTGGCGTTACGTCAGACGCTGGATATACAGCACCCAAGTGCTCATGTGCTTGAGGCTATCAGTTGGCATGAACTTCTCTGGACGATGGGCCGGCACAACAACATCGGTTTGTTGTTACTGGATCTGTCGTTGATGGATCAGCGCGCATTGCGTCAACTGCCTTATCTTTGTGCCCGCCACTCAGGGTTGAGAGTGCTTGCGATTACGCATCGTCATCAACGGGTGCGGATACAGCAACTGCAGGGTTTAGGTGTCACGGGCAGTGTGAGCAGTCGGGATGATCAGGTGGCGTTGTTGCAGGCGTTAGATAAGGTGGGTCGCAATGAGGCCTGGTTTCCGAATGCTGACAGCGCTGAGGACGCACGGATGCTTTCAGGTATGCGCAAACTCTCTGCGCAAGAGATGAGAGTACTGGAAAAGATTGATAAGGGATTGATGAATAAGCAGATCGCATCGGAGCTGGAGATCGCGCTCAGCACAACTAAAGTCCACGTGTGTGCCATTCTTCGTAAGTTGGGCGTTCGCAACCGGACGCAGGCGGTCATGGCTTATCGTCAGAATGAGCCATTGCTGACATAGCTCAGAGCCAAACAAAGCCGCCTGAGCATTAGTCATGTTCAGGCGGTGAGTGGGTGGTATGGCGGGCTAACCGATTAACGAATCTCGGCTTTGTAGCTGAATTTATCCGCTCGGCCGACCGTTTTACGGTATTCGATCATCTTGTTTGCGCGACTGTAGGTGTGTCGAATCAGCACGATCACCGGGGATTTTTCCGGGATGCCTAGAATCTGGGCGGTTTCTTTATCTGCAACATCCGCGGTCAGGGTTTCTTCTGCGCGAACCACGGGAACGTCGTATTTCTCAACCACCAGCGCGTACATCAGGTCAGGAATATGAACATCGGGCTGTTCCATGCCGGGCACCACTTCAGGGCACCACCAACAGTGCTCAACCAGAATCGGAAGATCCTGAATATAGCCACAGCGCTGAATGTAGAGCAGCTCTGATTCAGGTTTATACCCGAGTTGGCTGCACGCATACTTCGGCCCTGTTTTCAGCGCGCGTTCGCTCACTTCTTTGTGGATACGTACACCTTTACCGGTGCCATCGCCGTAGGAGAAGAAGCGGAACAAGCTGTTATTGAAGTCGACGGTAGAAACGTAGGTGCCTTTGCCCTGATGGCGGTAAAGACGTTTTTCGTTGACCAGATTATCAATGGCCTTTTTAACGGTGCCCTGGCTAACCCCGAGTTTGGTCGCCAACTGGGGTTCAGAGGGGATCAAGTCACCGGGGATCAGCCGGCCTTCATCAATATCAGCCAGAATGTGATTCTCTACGCGTTTATAGAGAGGGATGTGTCTGTCTGCAAGTTGATTCATAGGTTGGCTATCACTCATACCACTGATGTATATGTCTGAAAGTATACTGAATTCGCTAAACCGGCTCAATTCTACTGATGGTTAGTAGTGTGCCAACCACCGAAAATCGAGGGCTTCATTGACTTCGAGGGTCAGGTAGCGGGATTAGGAATCATTCGTCACCTGTGAGGTTGGTTGGCATTTTGGCAGTGCTTAACTGACCGCTAAGTTATTCTCGATAGCGGTCGTGTTAAAAAATTGATATATATGAGTTACTTGACGTATATGCGGTAGATCATTATGATGCGTTGCAACAAATAGCCGCTCGCACAATAAAAACAAAACGGTGGTTCTACGCCATTCTCTGGCTCAACTGTTTCGTATTTATTTTGGGAGATGCCCCGTATGCACCATTCACTTCATACACACATTGCTCACGCAATCCGTCAGGATGCAACCTACAAGCTGATTGATACACTTGCCGATGCGGTGTTCGTTACATTTTGCGCGTTAAAGCGTGGGATTAAACGGGTCGCAAACCGTCCGGTTCCGTCTGGCTTGGATAATCGCCAGATGGGCTGATCGATCCCCTTGGTTTTGAGGTTGCAGGACGTACTTGAACGCGTTTGGCAGGCCTATCCTTGACGCTGATGGATGGCTTGCCATGCTAGTAACAGGAGATGCCCGTTCTTAGGGAAGGTATTCCTGCAATCAACCTCAAACGGAGCGGCGTGATTATGTCTGCACTCTTTCATCTCGTCAGAGATAACAGTTCTACCTTGCAAAGCCAGATCAGAGAGCAGCTGGTCACCGCCATTCTGGGTGGCTATCTACCCTTGAAAGAGCCGCTTCCTTCCAGTCGCAGTTTGGCCAATCGTTTAAATGTGGCACGTAACACCATTGTTCTGGTGTACGAGGAGCTAGCCGCAGATGGGTATCTGATCTCCAAGGAGCGCAGCGGATATTTCATTGATCCGCAGTTTATCGCTGACCGGCTTGATACCGACAGCCCTCCGGAACATGCCGATAGTACAGTAGAAAAAGTGGATTGGGATGCCCGCCTGAAAGTAAGAGCGGGGGTGCAGTCCAATCCCAGTCTTGCCCATTCGTGGCAATCCTACCCATTTCCTTTTGTTTACGGTCAGCTGGATGCCAAGTTATTTCCCATCGAGAACTGGCGTAAGTGTTGGCGTGATGCGGTCAGTGTGCAGGCGATTCGTGACTGGACCTCTGATCGCTATGACAGTGATGATCCGCTGCTGATTGAGCAGATCCAGAAACGTATCTTGCCCAGTCGCGGTATTCAGGCAGATACGGATGAGATTCTGGTGACGGTCGGTTCGCAGCAGGCGCTTTATCTGCTAGCGCAAATGCTGCTCAATCAGGATTCCCGTATGGGTATTGAAGACCCGGGATACGTCAGCGCGGGGTATATTGGTGCGGTCTTTGGCGCGCAAGTGCAGAGCTTGCCGGTGGATGAGCAGGGTTTGGTGGTGGATGAGCAGCTGAACGACTGTGATGCACTTTATGTCACGCCGAGTCATCAGTGTCCGACCACCGTCACGATGCCGCTTGAGCGTCGAGAGCAACTGCTGGCAAAAGCGCGGGAGCACGATTTCATCATCTTCGAAGACGATTACGAAATGGAGATGAACTATGAATCCCATCCGACCCCGGCACTGAAAAGTCTCGATCACCATGACCGGGTACTTTATATCGGTAGCTTATCGAAGACATTGGCACCGGGGTTACGTATGGGCTATCTGGTGGGGCCTAAGGCGTTGATTCAGGAAGCACGAAACCTGCGTCAGCTGATGGTGCGTCACCCGCCGTTAAATAACCAGCGCGCCGTGGCATTGTTTCTCGCGCAGGGGTATCACGATGCACTGTTGCGCAAACTCGCGCGTAGCTTTCAGGAACGTAGCGAGATCATGGCGCAGGCGTTAGATACATACCTGCCGGGCAGTTACACCCGACCGTCAGGGGGTTCGTCGTTCTGGTGCAAGGTGGATGAATCGATCGATACCGCCGAGCTCAAGGGTGTGGCGGCTGAACAGGGTTTGTTGATCA
>JAGSHA010000171.1 GCA_023954795.1 Oceanospirillaceae bacterium
AACCGCTAGCGGTTTCAGCACTTCAGCAATATCAAAATCAGCTTCTTTACCGGCATTGAACTGATCAATCGCTTCCTGACGCTTTTCGCCCGTCAACCGCATCTGGTTCATCAAGGCACTAGCAAAGGCGATCTCGTTTTCGCTCACCCGACCATCGGCTTTAGCCACCTTACCCATGACCGAAAACGTCGCTTTAAACAACGCCCGTTGAGGATGAAACGCTTTCACCGCCCCGAGTAGCAAACGACTGGCAAAGTATCCAAACAGTCCCCCCATAACCAGACCCGCAGGCCCACCGGTGAACAGACCAATCACACTGCCCAGTAAAATACTGGTGCGATGCCTTTTAAGCGACTCAGCCAGACTACGTCCAGCGCTCTCTGGATCAAACGCCATTTTGTTCCCTCACAAATTGATCAACTTCTGTCAGTCGTTCTGGTGTCCCTACATCCACCCAGTAACCCGAATGGTACTCGCCATTGACTTTACCTTCACTGATCGCAGCCCTGAGCAGTGGCGCCAATGCGGCCTTCTCACCTGAACGGATACCGTCAAAGAGAGCCGGTGAAAGCACACTAATCCCACTAAAAGTCAGTTTATGAGCGTCCGCCGATTCATCCGAATCATCCACGACACGTCCTGCTTGCAGGGCAAAATCACCTGCCGGATTATGCTCTGGGTTATCCACCAGCACCAGATGCGCCATCTTAGGGGCTTCCAGCGTTAACGTTAATTGGGCAAAAGGATAGTCACAGTAAATGTCACCATTGATCACCGCAAACGGACTATGACCGTCTGGCGACAACAGCGGCAACGCTTTAGCGATCCCACCCGCCGTTTCCAGCGGCTCTGACTCCGCTGAATAAACAATCTCAACACCTAACCGCTGGCCATCCCCCAGGTAAGCTTCAATCTGCTCACCCAACCAGGCATGATTGATCACCAGATGTGTAAATCCGGCAGCTTTCAAGCGCAGAATATGGTGTTCGATCATCGGTTGATCGGCGATTTTCAGCAGCGGTTTTGGAGTATCAAGCGTCAGCGGGCGCATACGCGTTCCAAGGCCCGCCGCAAGAATCATCGCACGCATCAGTCGAGCCACCGCTGCATGGCATCTTGATCAAACAGCTCCGAGCTGGACATCAACGGTACGACCTCTGCACGCAACCATTCAACCACACCCTGATGTTCAGGATAACGCCCACCGACATCCAGCAGATAGCTCATCGTACGTGGGATATCCTGCAGATAACCGGCTTTACCATCACGTATTTTCAGACGGGCAAAGATCCCCACCGCTTTCAGGTGGCGCTGCATCCCCATGCGATCAAACCAAATCCGGAACTGCTCCAGATCGATTTCACCCAATTGGTCAGGACGCTCTTGCTGAAGCCGTTCCCAGTATTGAGATAACCAGCGCTCAACATCTTGATCCGGCCACGCGATATAACAGTCTCTTAGCAGAGAGACCAGATCGTAGGTGACCGGTCCCATCACCGCATCCTGAAAATCGATGACGCCTACTCGATCCTCTCCACACAACATCAGATTGCGAGAGTGATAGTCCCGATGGACACATACCTGTGGCTGCTCCAGCGCCGAATTGATCAGAGACAAGAAAAATTGATCCAGACTCTGCCGGTCAGCATCAGAAAGGCTAACCTGTAATAGTTCCGTCAAGAACCAGTCTCGAAACAGATCAACTTCCCGTTGTAGCATTGCTGAATCATATGGTGGCAGTTCACGCGCCGCCAAACCCATACAACGCTGCAATTTTAGCAATTCATCAAAAGCACTACCGTACAGCGCATCCGCCGTCTCGGGAGATAGCTCAGGTAAAAACTGGATATCGCCAAAATCCTCCAGCAACATAAAACCTTGCTGCAGATCGTCCGCTTTGATATCCGGGACATTCACATCCAGCCCCCGCCAGCAGCGCGCCACTTCAACAAACGGCCGACTATCTTCTTTCTCGGGGGGCGCATCAACCGCAATCCAGGTTCGATCACCGTCGGTAATACGAAAATATCGGCGAAAACTTGCATCCCCTGCAACAACACTGCATTGCCAGTTCTCACTCAACGTTTCACCCAACTGGTCCAGCATCTGCGCCGACCAGCTCTTCAATTCACTTAAACGTGGATCCATTCAGCCTGATCCTCTAGCACATATTCTCTTGAATGTTTATTATTCACGACCTGCCGTATCTTACGCGACAGGGGGTCGGCGAGAAACCGGGCGACCCGGTATTCAGCCAGAAGGAACATGTTGATATGCCCTCAATCAAACCCTTATCTTACTGTGTGGCCATGGCCGTAGCGGCGATAGCCTATCCACAACTAGGGTTAGCAAATACATCTGATCAGATCTGGGACTGTTCTGCCAATAAAAGTGGCAACTGGGACTGTACCAATAAACCGGCTCCCGCATTACGTCCAACCGGATCGATCAAAGCACCTCTGGCAGCCAATGCCAAATCTCTCCCAAGTTACAAGTCTCTGGACTGGGTTCAGGTTCGTCAACGGGATATGGTTTGCAACGGACGTTATGTCGAACCTGAGTTTAAGGTTCACGGCGACGAAGATGAAACGGATCCACCTGTCTATCTTGATGCGGGCAAATCACAAGCAGAACTGGGGGGCTTAACCAAGTTGCGAGAGGGTGTAAACCTCAGACAAGGTGGTCGCCGATTATCAGCTGAATCCGCAAACGTTGATCAAAGCAAGAGCGAAGCGCACTTCGAAGACGATGTCGTCTTTCGTGAACCCGGCGTTTTGATGATTGCCTCTGACGCCACGATCAACATGAAAACCAACCAGGGTAACTTCAGCAATGCCCAGTTTGTTTTTCATGAAAGTCATCTGCGTGGCACGGCCGAGGAAATTCAGCGCAATTCGGATTCCCACGTCACATTAAAAGAGGGCGACTACACATTTTGTCCGCCTGGCAATGAAGACTGGAAGCTGAGCGCAAGTAATATTGAGCTGGATCGAGAATCCGGCTTTGGTACAGCAAAACATGCCACGCTCAAGATTGGACCGGTACCTATTTTCTACTCCCCGATCCTGACATTCCCGATTGATGATCAAAGAAAGAGTGGTTTCCTGTATCCAAGCATCGGCTATACGCAATCTGATGGCTTAGATCTGACAGCACCGTACTACTTTAACCTCGCCCCTAATTACGACGATACGTTGACGCCTCGCTGGATTAGCAATCGAGGGGTGATGCTGGAGAACGAATTCCGCTACCTGAGTCACCAGAATAAGACCGAACTCGGGGTCGCTTATCTTCCTGATGACGAATTGGCGAATGACGATCGATGGTTACTGAATGTCCATCACAGAGGCCGACCTGCACCGGGCTGGGGCGCACATGTAGACTATACCGCCGTCAGCGATGACAACTATTTCGATGACCTCACCACCGATCTTGATGTACAGCGAGAGTCAAATCTGGATCGCCTGGGTGAACTCACCTACCACGCACCGAACTGGAACGCGCTGGCACGTCTGCATAGCTATCAAACACTTGTGACTGGAACGGCCCCTTATAGACGCCTTCCTCAATTCCAGTTGCGAGGCAATTACGAATGGGATCGCACCCAACTTAAGTATCTGAGTGAATATGTTTACTTTGATCGGGATATAACCAATCTCACTGGCAACGACCGTATTACGGGCAGCCGCGTTCATCTAACACCTGAAATTAGTCGACGTTTTAGCCGCAGCTATGGTTACATAACGCCGAGTCTGAGGCTTTGGAATACTCAATACGAACTTAAAGATCAGGTCAGCGGTGCAGATAACTCACCGACGTACAGCGTCCCGACCGCCAGCCTGGATAGCAGCCTGATCTTTGAACGTGATCTGGCTACGGGCGGCGTTCAAACATTAGAGCCACGAGTGTTTGGATTATATGTTCCGGACAAAGATCAGAGTGAAGCGCCCGATTTCGACACCTCTCTGCTCGATTTCGACTACCAGTCGCTGTTCCGTTACAACCGTTTCAGTGGTCGAGATCGTATCGGCGATGCACAGCAGGTTTCATTGGGCCTCACAACACGTTTTCTTGAAGCAGACGGCTACGAGTCTTTCAATTTCAGCATCGGTCAGGCGTTTTATTTTGATGACCGGGATGTCATCCTTAATGGTGATACTGTCGAAATGTCCAACCAATCGGATTTCGCTACACAGGCGGTATGGAACTATAACTCGCGTTTGCGTATCACACTGGACAATGTGTTAGCCTACTCTGACTTCGACGCTAAAGAGACCAACGTCCGTCTCGCATATAAAGCGAGTAACGATCAGCGTTTTAACTTTAGCTATCGCTTTGAAGAAAATGTGCGCGACCAGACTGATCTGCAGTTTATCTGGCCACTCTCCGAACGTGTCACTGCATTGGGGCGCTGGCAGCGTGATATTGAAGCAGAGCAGGATCTGGAAACAGTCCTTGGTGTTGAATATGAAAGCTGCTGCTGGAAGCTGCAGTTTTATGGCCGTCGCTGGCTAACCACCACGAACGACGAATTTGATGATGGTGTTTACCTTCGCTTTATCCTGAAAGGACTGGGTTCAGTCAATAGCGGCAGTGTAGGCTTCCTTGAAGATATAACTGGTTTTGAAGAACGAGATGAGCAAGATGACTTTTAGGCTCGGTAAGCTGGTTGCAGCAACCATTGCAAGTACTCTGATTTCCCTGTCGACCCACGCACAGGAAATCCCGCTTGATCGCGTTGTTGCGATTGTAAATGACGGTATCGTTTTGCAAAGCGAACTGAATACCCGCATCGATACCATTCGCGATCAACTAAGCGAGCGAAATACCGCTCAACCACAGTACAGCATACTGCGTAAACAAGTACTGGACCGTCTAGTGCTAGACAGCCTTCAGCTTCAGTTAGCACAGCAACGAGGTATCCGTATCTCCGACCGCCAGCTTGCTCTGTCGTTGGAGAACATCGCACGCCAGAACGACATGACGCTGGACCAGTTCCGCGAAACGATCGTTGCAGAAGGCAAAAGTTTCGATACTGTGCGTGAGCAAATTCGTCGCGAGTTATTGATTACCCAGGTACAGCGCAGCGTGGTCAATAGCCGCATCCGAGTTACGGAACAGGATCTGCTGAATTACCTGGAGTCCGATGAAGGCAAATCCACTTCAAATCCAGAATTCAACCTGAGTAACATTCTCTTTGCCGTCCCGACTCAGGCGAGCCCGGCGATGATTCAGGAAGCGGAGAAGAAAGCCAAAGCCCTCTATCAGGAGTTAAAGTCCGGCAAGGACTTTGCGCAGTCAGCTATCAGCTACTCCAATGCACCTAACGCCCTAAAAGGTGGCGAATTAGGTTGGCGTAAACTGAATGAACTGCCGTTACAACTCAGTGCTTCGCTGAAAAACGCAGAATCTGGCACCATCACCCAGCCGATTCGTACACCGGGTGGTTTTCATATCATTAAGGTTAACGATACGCGCGGTGGTGAAAAGGTTCTGATTAACCAGACACAGGTTAGTCACATCCTGCTAAAACCGACCGAAATCCGTAACAATGTTCAGACTCGCTTAAAGATCAAAGAGCTAGCACAACGTCTTCAGCAGGGGGAACCCTTTGAACAGCTGGCAAAAGAGTATAGCGACGACCCTGGCAGCGGCTCAGAAGGCGGCAGCATGGGCTGGACTCAAAACGGACAGATGGTTCCTGAGTTCGAGCAGATGATGAATTCAACGCCGATTGGTCAACGCTCTGAACCTTTTCGGACTAAGTTCGGTTGGCACATCCTCTGGGTACAGGATCGACGTACTCAGGACGTAGGCACCGAGATGATTGAAAACCGGGCGCGTAACAGCATTCGTAAGCGTCGCTTCAACGAAGAGCTGGAAAACTGGCTGCGCGAGATTCATTCTCAGGCGTATATTGAAATCAAAGAGTAAAGGGCCTCAGCCACTTGAATAGCCTCCGACTGGCCGTAACCGCAGGTGAACCTGCGGGTATCGGCCCTGATCTATGTATCCAAATCGCCCAATACGGACATCCGCACGAACTGGTCATCATCGCTGACCCTGAACTGCTCATTGCCCGTGCTCAGACACTCAACCTGCCGCTGAACATCAGAATCTTTGATCCACTGAAGCCCGCGCAATCAACATCCAAAAGCACACTGACAGTGCTTCCTGTTAAGTTGCCGGTAGCCGCACAGGCAGGTGAACTTAATGCGCAGAACAGCAGCTATGTACTTGAGACACTGAAACTGGCTACCGAAGGCTGCCTTGATAATACCTTCCACGGCCTGGTCACTGCGCCGGTTCACAAAGGCATTATTAACGACGCAGGCATCCCGTTTAGTGGCCATACCGAGTTTCTCGAAGAACTGACGCACACATCAAAAGTTGTGATGATGCTGGCCACTGAAGGGCTGCGTGTAGCGCTGGCAACCACGCACCTCCCTTTGCGAGAGATCGCCGATAGCATCACTCCGGAGCTCCTAACCGAAGTGATAGAGGTATTGCACAAGGATCTGCAAACCTCATTCGGATTACCGAATCCCCATATTTTGGTTGCCGGACTCAATCCACATGCTGGTGAAGGCGGCCATCTGGGTATGGAGGAGATCAACGTGATCGAACCCGTACTGACAAAGCTGCGCGCAAAAGGCATGAATCTGTCCGGCCCGCTGCCTGCAGACACCCTCTTTACAGAGAAGTATCTCGCTACAGCCGATGCGGCACTGGCCATGTATCACGATCAGGGCCTGCCGGTATTGAAATACAAAGGCTTTGGCCGCGCGGTTAATGTTACACTTGGCATGCCGATTATCCGCACATCGGTTGATCACGGCACAGCGCT
>JAGSHA010000389.1 GCA_023954795.1 Oceanospirillaceae bacterium
CAATCGTTTCATAATATATCCTTTGTTTTGGTTGGCCGCATCGATATCGACTATGATTGTCGCCCTGAACTAGTCCGAACTGCAACCAACATGGATACCGCCATGAGCGAACAGCACTCCCCCCTCATTTTAGTTGACGGCTCTTCCTATTTATACCGTGCATTCTTTGCGTCACAACAAGTCGACCTCAGAACGTCGGATGGCGTGCCAACCGGGGCCGTGCGAGTGGTAACCTCCATGCTGCGTAGCTTGCTCAAGCAGTATCCGCAGAGCCCGGTGGTGGTGATTTTCGATGCCAAAGGTAAAACCTTCCGTGATGACATCTATCCGGAATACAAAGCGCAGCGTCCGCCGATGCCGGATGATCTGCGTCTGCAGATTGAGCCGATCCACAATATTGTCCGCGCCATGGGCCTGCCGCTGATCGCCGTGGAAGGGGTGGAAGCCGATGATGTGATCGGGACTTTGGCGGTTGAGGCCAGTGCAAAAGGGATTGATACCGTGATCTCCACCGGCGATAAAGATATGGCACAGCTGGTGGATAAGCATGTGACGCTGATCAACACCATGACGGATACGGTGATGGATGAAGCGGGTGTGGAAGAGAAGTTTGGTATCCCGCCGCATCTGATCATCGATTATCTGGCGCTGATGGGCGATAAGGTCGATAACATCCCGGGCGTGCCTGGGGTGGGTGAAAAAACGGCGCTGGCGTTATTGCAGGGGATCGGCAGTATCAAGGATCTGTATGCAAATCTGGATAAAATTCCGGCGCTGGGTTTCCGTGGTTCCAAAACGATGCCGAAAAAGCTGGAAGCGCATCGCGAAGAAGCGGAGCTGTCCTATCTGCTGGCGACGATCAAAACAGATGTGGCGCTGGACTCTCAGGTGGAAGATTTTGTGCTGCCAGCGCCTGATACCGCGGCGTTGAAAGAACTCTTTTCTACCTTTGAGTTTCGTAGCTGGGTACGTGATCTGAGCAGCGATGCAGCGGAATCTACCGATCAGCCGATGGATGATGATGAACCTCAGGCACCGGAAAATGTTGAATACGAAACCGTACTCGATGAAGCAGCGTTAGATCGTTGGATCAATGTGCTGACTGAAGCGGAGCTTTTTGCGTTTGATACAGAAACGACCAGCCTCAACTACATGGAAGCGGAGCTGGTGGGTGTTTCATTTGCTGTGGAACTGGGCAAAGCCGCGTACGTGCCGGTGGCACACGATTATATGGGCGCGCCTGAACAGATCAGTCGTGAACGTCTGTTAGAGAAGCTGAAACCGCTGCTGGAAAGCGAAAGTCATCTTAAAGTGGGTCAGCACATCAAATACGATATGAATGTGCTGGCGCGTTACGACGTCACTCTGCGGGGGGTCGCGTACGACACCATGCTGGAGTCGTATATCTACAACTCCACCGCCACTCGCCATGATATGGACAGTCTGGCGGATAAATACCTGGGTGTTAAAACCGTTCACTTTGAAGATATTGCCGGTAAAGGCAAAAAGCAGCTGACGTTCAACCAGATCGAACTGGAGCAGGCCGCCCCTTATGCGGCGGAAGACGCCGATATTACTCTGCGTCTGCATCAGGCACTGGTCGCAAAACTGGATAGCACACCGGACGTAAAACCGGTATTCGAAGAGATTGAGCGTCCGCTGATTCCGGTGTTGTCACATATTGAACGGAATGGCGCACTGGTCGATGCCAATCTTCTGGGATTGCAGAGTGTGGAGATCAGCCAGCGGTTGCAGGAACTGGAGAAGGAAGCCCATGAGGAAGCCGGTGAGCCATTTAACCTGAGCTCTCCAAAGCAACTTCAGGTGATCCTGTTTGAGCAGAAGAAGTTACCGGTCCTGAAGAAAACGCCAAAAGGTGCTCCATCTACGGCTGAAGAGGTGCTGCAGGAGCTGGCACTGGACTACCCGTTGCCGAAGCTGATTCTGGAGCACCGTGGCCTGAGTAAGCTGAAGTCGACCTACACTGACAAGTTGCCGCAGATGATCAATCCGGCCACGGGGCGTATTCATACCTCGTATCATCAGGCCGTCACGGCGACCGGACGCCTGTCATCGTCCGATCCTAACTTGCAGAATATCCCGGTACGTAATGCGGAAGGTCGTCGTATCCGTCAGGCGTTTGTTGCTCCGCAGGGCTACAAAATTGTGGCTGCGGACTACTCTCAGATCGAGCTGCGGATCATGGCTCATCTGTCACAAGATCAGGGACTGCTCAACGCGTTTAGCCATGGTGATGACGTGCACCGAGCGACTGCAGCAGAGGTGTTCAAAACAGAGGTTGCTGAGGTCAGTACTGAGCAACGCCGTCGTGCTAAAGCGATCAACTTTGGTTTGATTTATGGCATGTCTGCCTTTGGCCTGGGTAAACAGTTGGGTGTCGGGCGAAATGAAGCGCAGCAGTACATCGAGCACTATTTCGAAACGTATCCGGGTGTCCAGCACTACATGGATGATATTCGTACCAAAGCGGCAGAACAGGGCTACGTAGAAACCCTGTTTGGTCGTCGCCTCTACCTGCCAGAGATCAAGGCGAAGAATGCCATGCGCCGTCAGGCTGCAGAGCGCACAGCGATCAATGCACCGATGCAAGGTACTGCGGCAGATATCATTAAGAAGGCGATGTTAAGTGTAGACGCATGGTTATCCAGTGGCGAGATGGACGCCCGCATCATCATGCAGGTACACGATGAGTTGGTGTTCGAAGTACGTGAAGACCAGGTGGAAGCGTTTGTGTCGGCAGTCAAAGATAAGATGGCTGCGGCAGCTAAATTGGATGTGCCACTGGTGGTGGATGCCGGTGTGGGTGACAACTGGGAACAGGCACACTAGGCCACTTCTGGATAAAATTTAGACAGAAGTTGAACCTTTTGAATTCAATGCAGTCACATACTGTGAGTCACATTCAAGACTGTGCCATGGTAGTGGCTCTCTAAAACAAGCATGCGTTGAGGCCCTAGATACCCCCTTGTTCCCCTTCCAGGTATCCAGGGCTTCTTTTTGTCTGCTGCTTGGCGCCGCTATTCTTCTGGCTGGTCGTCGAACTCGTCTTCCATACCCTCAAGCAACCAGCTGTCGATGCGCATGCTGAGCTGGTCGATACCCTGACGTTTTAACGCAGAGAATATCTGTAGGGATACATTATCGCCCAGCTCTGCTGTCAGCTCTTTCTTCAGTTTCAGCAGGGTGCTTTGCGCAGGGCCTTTCTTCAGTTTGTCGGCTTTGGTGAGCAAAACATGCAGCGGCATCCCGGTGCTTTTACACCATTGCGTCATCATTTGGTCGAACTCTTTCATAGGATGACGGATATCCATGACGAGCACGACACCCCGCAGACATTCGCGTTTTTGCAGGTAATTGTCGAGATGCTTCTGCCAGTGCAGTTTCATCTCCAGTGGCACTTTGGCGAAGCCATAGCCGGGCAGATCGACGATACGCATGTGCTCGACATTGAGATCAAAAAAGTTGAGCAACTGCGTACGGCCCGGGGTTTTCGAGGTTCTGGCCAGTTTCTTGTTATTGGTCAGAGTGTTGATTGCGCTGGATTTCCCTGCGTTGGAGCGACCTGCAAAGGCTA
>JAGSHA010000155.1 GCA_023954795.1 Oceanospirillaceae bacterium
GCATCGTTGAGGGCAGATAAACGCTGATTAATATGATTGAGTGGATGGGTAATATCGAGACCGACAATGGGCAGGTCTAATTTATCCGTCACCAGACGCATCAGGCCGCCCAGCCCTGAACCAATATCCAGAACCGAGTTTGGTTTGAGCTCGCCAATGCGCTCGATCAGTTTCATCGAGGCTTTGATACCGCCAATGTGTAGCTGATCGACGGGGGCCAGCTGAAACTGGTTAGGTCCGTTGGGATAAGCCTCTTGCAGCTGGCGGATAATCGTATCGGCATCTAATTTCTGTTCGTAATGATCGGTAACCAGTGCAGGCATCGGGTGTTCTCTTTGATAGGTATAAACCCTAATTTGCCGTGTATGGTGCTGCTTTGCAAGGCCGTTACCGTCTTATATGTATCCTTCAGAGCTGCCTGATCTGTTGCAGGATATGCTGAGGCGTTTCTTTTACGATCAGGTGGGATATTTCGCCGCTGGTAAAGTACAGGCGTGTGCCTGTTTCGCCGTCCTGCTGGGTAAAGTAGACGATATTATCGGTGTTGATGTAACACTCGGTGCCGTCTCGCTCGGAGGTGACGCGGATGATAATTTTCATCATAAACTCCTGACAGTGAAGATTCTGATATTAGTCTAGCTGAGGATCACTCAACTGAGAGGGCTATCACTGTCAGGCTGTTTCAGAGCCGGAGCTAATGATTGCTCCAGATAACGCGTACCGGTTCGCCGAAGTCATCCAGCACCACCTTACGGACAGATTTGTGGCGGGTGACTTGCTTGGTGGGCGTGGCTACTTTTTTGTTGGCAGTGCGGCGTGCTTCGATGGCAGCGACCACTTCGGGGATCGCGGTTCGCGTTTTATGAGGCCGTTCGAGGCGGATATGGCGGTTGTTGTAATTGCCGTCAATCAGACTGCTGGCCCCGGGAGGGACGCTCTGGATTGTGCCGCCATGGGCAAGAAAGCTGGCTATTTTATCTTCGTGGTCCTTGCGTAGCTGTTTTTTGGTTGGGCGATTGCTGAACATTGTATTGGGTATCCAGTTGGGTCAATCATATAGGTGTTTTTTCCATCCACTTACATCTCCAGAATTCTCAGTCTAGACGAGGTTTTTTAGTTCTGCTGTACGGATTGTCCGGGACGGTGACTCGGTGGATTGATGCCCGTCATACCGGCCGTTAATGTGAAGCGCATCGCGTCCTCTACGCTGATATCCAACGGCCGAACTGCGCTGCGGGGGATCAGGACGGTATACCCGCCAATCATGTAGCTCAGGGGCAGATACACCAGAATGCTGTCTTCGGTATCAAATCCCTCTGGCAGACGTTCTGAGGTGTTCTGAGTTACAAATCCAATCAATTCCATACCATTGTCGGCCAGCGTAATGGATACCACCTGTTGAAACTCTTTCTTCACGGTTGGGGAGAAGTAGTTAAAGAAGTCACGGATAGAACCGTACACCGATTTCACCAGTGGCATGTGGTAGAGCAGGCTCTCAGTCAGTGCGAAAAGGCGCTGGAACACGTAAGCGTGCATCAATAGTCCGACCAAAAAGGCAACAGTGATCCCGGCGAGCACCCCCAGTCCGGGCCAGTATGGTGTGTTGGGAAATAGGGAGCGGATTGATCCACCCAAAATCAGCTCGGCTGAATGAGCCAGCCAATAGATCAGAGAGAGGGTGAGCACCACGGGTAGGATGGTGATCGTTCCTGTCAGTATATTTCGGCCTATAAAACGCAACATGATATGGCCCTCCCGCGAGGCTGATCAGAAGCAGGCGAGCTCATTACGACACGCCTTTGAACTAAGCATAGTCGTGTCGAAGGAAAGGTAGTTTGGGAAGGGACTTGAAACAAAAACGCCAGCCCGAAGGCTGGCGTTTTAATACTCGCGTTAAGCGGGCAAGAAGCGGCTGATGTTAGTCGTCCAGACCCAGCTCTTCGATAGAAATTTCACGCATTTTAAACTTCTGGATCTTGCCGGTTACAGTCATTGGGAACTCGTTCACAAATTTGAAGTAACGTGGGATCTTGAAGTGGGTGATCTTACCTTTACAGAACGCGCGCAGATCTTCATCTGACACGTTTTCTGCGCCTGGTGACAGCTTCACCCAAGCGATCAGTTCTTCACCGTATTTCTTATCGGGTACACCGGTTACCTGTACATCAGAGATGGACGGGTGGGTGTACAGGAACTCTTCGATCTCTTTCGGGTAAACGTTCTCGCCACCGCGGATGACCATATCTTTGATACGGCCTACGATCTGGATGTAACCTTCTTCATCCATCGTTGCCAGATCTTCGGTATGCATCCAGCCCGCTGGATCGATTGAACCAGCCGTTGCTTCAGGGTTGTTCCAGTACTTCAGCATAACGCTGTAGCCACGGGTACACAGCTCGCCCACTTCACCACGCGGTACAATATTACCGGTGGCTGGATCAACCAGTTTGGTTTCCAGATGTGGCTGGGTGCGGCCAACGGTCGTTACGCGTTTTTCGAATGCGTCGTCTGCCGCGGTCTGTGTTGAAACCGGGCTGGTTTCTGTCATGCCGTAAGCGATCTGAACTTCTTCCATGTGCAGCTTGGAGTTCACGGCTTTCATGACTTCAGCAGGGCAGATGGAACCGGCCATGATACCGGTGCGCAGGGTGGATACATCGTACTGATCGAAATCAGGATGCTCCATCTCAGCGATGAACATTGTCGGCACGCCGTACAGCGCCGTTGCGCGTTCTTCCGCAACCGCTTCCAGTACGGATTTTGGTTCGAAACCGTCATCCGGATAGATCATGGTTGCGCCGTGAGTCATACAACCCAGGTTACCCATTACCATGCCGAAGCAGTGGTACAGCGGTACAGGGATGACCAGACGGTCCTGATCGGTAAAGTTCATGCTTTCAGCGACGAAGTAACCGTTGTTCAGGATGTTGTGGTGAGACAGTGCCGCGCCTTTCGGGAAGCCGGTGGTGCCAGAGGTGTACTGAATGTTGATTGGATCATCAAACTGCAGTTCAGCCTGGATTTTATTCAACTGAGAGGCATCGATTTTCTCGGCCATCTCAACGAAATCGTCCCAGCGCCACATACCGTCCAGCTTTTCAGGAGACAGGTTGATGATGCCTTGCAGGTTGGGCATTTTTTCAGACTGCAGTTCACCTTCAGCGCAGGTTTTCAGCTCAGGTGCCAGGTCATACAGCATCTGGCTGTAGTTGGACGATTTAAAGCTGTCGGCGGTGACCAGGAACTTCGCTTCAGACTGGTTCATCGCGTATTCCAGCTCGTGCAGACGGTAAGCTGGGTTAACGTTCACCAGAATAGCGCCAACTTTAGCTGTAGCGAATTGGGTGATGGTCCACTGTGCACAGTTAGGTGACCACATACCCACACGGTCGCCGCGTTTTACGCCAATCGCCAGGAATGCGCGTGCAGCTTCATCTACACGTTGCTTCAGTTCGGCATACGTCAGGCGAATACCCTGATGGCGAACAATCAGTGCGTCGTTGTCGGGGTAGGTGGTTGCGATTTCATCAAACTTATCACCGATGGTCATACCGATCAGTGGCTTAGTGCTAGGACCGCTGGTGTAGCTAGGGATGTTGCTCATCGTTGTTGACCCCATTTGCTCGTTATTTTTTTAAAATTTCAAAAGGGTTTGGTGTGGTCTGTGCTGCCCCATACAGTTCAGACCGTTGAATATCATCGGTTGAGGCTGTGATATTCAGGATTCGGCTGCATATCCACCGCGCTGGCGACCCGGTTGGTCATGTTATAAAACCCAGCAATATTGGCGATATCCCAGATATCCCGATTGGTGAAGCCAACGTCACGCAGTGCCTGACGGTCATCTTCACTCATTTCATTCGGGGATTCGGTCAGCTTGACGGAGAAATCAAGCATCGCCCGGTGGCGTTCGGAAAGCTCTGCAACGCGATAATTCATCACCATCAGTTCACCCAGTTTCGGGTCGCCGGAGTATTCTCGGACGGCGGCACCATGGGCAACCTGACAGTAGTAGCAGGCGTTAGAGGATGATACGGCAACGGCGATCATCTCTTTTTCCAGATCGGATAGTCCGCTGTCACCGAACATCAGTTCGTTGTAGAAGCGGGAGAATACGTCCAGTTGGGTCGCATTCTGGCTGTATGCTTTGAGTACGTTGGGTACCATGCCCAGTTTCTCTTCGCAGACAGAGAAGTATTTCTGGTAGTCCTCTGGCAACTGGTCGTGTGCGGGTAGCGGCAGATCCAGTGCGGTGATGTAGTCCGGTTGTGACTTCATCTGTTGTTACCTCGGTTTTATTTTTTTTTGTTTCGAGGCAGCGCCTACCGTTGTGGAAGGCGCTGTTTTATATCGGTTTTACTTGTCTTCACAGCCTATAGCAAGTGCGACTTTCGAACCGTTGCTGCGTCCAAGCTGACCGGTGATCCAATGGCTGGTCTGAACCAGCTTGTTCAGATCAATACCGGTTTCGATACCCAGACCGTTGAGCATGTACAGCACATCTTCAGTGGCCACGTTACCCGATGCACCTTGTGCATATGGACAACCGCCAAGGCCCGCGACCGAGGTGTCGATAACCGCAACACCTTCTTCAACCACGGCGTAGATATTCGCCAGTGCCTGACCGTAAGTGTCGTGGAAATGCGCTGCCAGTTTTTCGACCGGCACCTCTTTGGCGACCGCTTCCAGCATTTTCTTCGCTTTCAGCGGGGTACCCACACCGACGGTGTCGCCCAAGGAGATCTCGTAGCAACCCATGTCCAGCATGTCGCGGCAGACCGCTGCGACTTGTGCCGGCGCAATCTCACCATCGTACGGACAGCCCAGAACGGTGGAAACGTAACCACGCACACGGATACCGTGTTCTTTGGCGGTTTCGATGACCGGCAGAAAACGTTCCAGACTTTCCTTAATGGAGCAGTTGATGTTCTTCTGGGTGAACGCTTCTGAGGATGCGCTGAATACGGCAACCTCATCCGCTTTTGCTTCAATCGCACCTTCCAGACCACGTAGGTTGGGGGTCAGGGCTGCATAAGTAACGCCCGGTTTGCGATTGATACCCGCCAGAACCGCTGCCGCATCACCCATCTGGGGAACCCACTTGGGAGATACAAAGCTGGCTGCTTCAACATAACTGAGACCGGCATCGGCGAGCCGATTGATCAGCTCTACTTTTACCGCTGTCGCGATGATATCGCCCGGTTCATTCTGAAGGCCGTCCCGAGGGCCGACCTCCACAATGCGGACTGAAGAAGGCAGAGAGGATGGCAATGCCATTACGCCGCCTCCTCATCCGCTGCATCCAGTGCAATCAGTTCAGAACCTTCGTTCACCAGATCACCTTCCGCGAAGAAAATGTCGGCCACAACACCATCAGTGGGTGCAGAGATGCTGTGTTCCATCTTCATCGCTTCCATGATCACCAGTGTCTGACCGGCAGTTACTTCCTGGCCTTTTTCGACCAGTACGGCAACCACGGCACCGTTCATCGGCGCAGCCAAAGAGGCATCACCTGCCTGCTCAGTTTCGCTGAATGTATCGCGATGCTGACGGCACTGGAACTGCTCGCCTTCATGGAAGATAGTCAGGTTGTCGCCATCCTGGAAGCAGTGCACGGTGAGACGGTGACCGTTGATGATCACGTTCAATGCATCGTCGTTCAGGGTCGCAGACACACGGTAGCTGGCTTCATCAACAGTGACTTCGTATTCAGACTGCTGTTCCAGAATGCTCAGTTCGTGCAGATCTTCACCCAGCATCAGCTTCATCGGACGGGCGTATTCAGAGTTCAGACGCCAGCCGTTCTGTGAAGAAAATGGGGAGAATGTGTCGCCCTTAATCGTGTTGCCGGCTTTCGCTGTTTCTAGGAAGTAAGCAGCAGCGATCGCCAGACAGAACTGCTGATCCAGACGGTTGGCCGGGAACAGGAGTTCACGGTGCTTATCAATGAAACCGGTATCCAGGTCCTGTTCGCGGAACGGGCCTGCATCGGCCAGATTGCGCAGGAAGCGGGTGTTGGTCTTGAGGCCCGCAATGCGGTATTCCTCAAGTGCCTGAACCATGCGGTTGATCGCCGCTTCACGGTTTTCATCCCAAACGATCAGTTTAGCGATCATCGGATCATAGAAAACGCTGACTTCATCACCTTCGATAACGCCGGTATCGACACGGACATGGGCATTTTCAGCAGGGGTGCGCAGATATTTCAGACTACCGGTAGCAGGCAGGAAGTCGTTGTCCGGATCTTCCGCATAGATTCGGGCTTCCAGTGCATGACCGCGTACTTTGACCTGATCCTGAGTGATCGGCAGCTCAGAACCGTCGGCAATGCGCAGCTGCCATTCCACCAGATCCTGACCGGTGATCAGCTCAGTGACCGGATGTTCAACCTGCAGACGAGTGTTCATCTCCATGAAGTAGAATGAGCCAGCTACGTCATACAGGAACTCAACCGTACCGGCGCCCACGTAATCGATAGCCTGTGCAGCACGTACAGCTGCTTCACCCATCGCTACACGCACTTCATCGGACAGACCCGGTGCAGGTGCTTCTTCAATGACTTTCTGGTGACGACGCTGTACAGAACAATCACGCTCTGCGAGATAAATGCCGTTGCCGTGCTTATCACAGAACACCTGAATCTCAACGTGACGTGGCTGGGTCAGGTAGCGCTCGATCAGCATGTCCGGGTTGCCAAATGCTTTTTGCGCTTCGCGGCAGGCGGATACCAGTGCTTCGTCAAATTCCTCCAGGGATTCAACAACATGCATCCCTTTACCACCACCACCGGCAACGGCTTTCAGCAGCTGTGGGAAACCGCACTTCTCGGATTCCTGTTTCAGCAGAGCAGGATCCTGATCGTCACCGTGGTATCCGGGTACGAGAGGAACGCTGGCGTGAGACATGATCTCTTTCGCCGCAGACTTGGAGCCCATCGATGCAATTGCAGAGGAAGGCGGGCCGATAAAGGTAATGCCGTTCGCTTCCAGTGCTTCTGCGAACTCAGTGTTCTCAGACAGGAAACCGTAACCCGGGTGAACGGCCTGTGCGCCAGACTGTTTACAGATCTCGATGATCTTATCGGCACGCAGGTAGCTTTCGGTGCTTGGCGCAGGGCCCAGAAGGAAAGCTTCGTCAGCCATGGCCACATGGCGGGAATTCGCGTCAGCTTCGGAGTAGACAGCGACACACTTAACACCCAGACGGTGAGCCGTCTGGATAACGCGGCAGGCAATTTCGCCACGGTTTGCAATCAAAATCTTGTTGAACATGGTCGCTTACTCCTGAATCCAGTTTGGCTTGCGCTTCTGCAGGAAAGATCCCAGACCTTCCTGACCC